>NZ_JCACIN010000039.1:40176-57328 GCF_059504425.1 Drouetiella sp. | reverse complement strand
CTCAATCTGCTCCCTCTTTGTTGCCTACTCAAGACTACACCCCTTGAACGATTACATCGGTTGGATGCTGAGTCAGCGCTATCACTTTGAGTTGTTGCTGTTGTCCAACGGTTGGACGACTAGGTTTTTGATGAGTGATGAGGTTGAGCAGTTGGCTCAATCCACCACTCAGATACTGCTTGAGCCAACCGGGCAGCGTATCGTAACCTGCTGACACATCTCAATGGAATGACTGCCTTGTTGGAGCAATTTGATGGCATCCAAACGCTGACGGATGTACTGTTGCTAGTGACGGTAGTGGAGTTTCTGCCATTCATCAAGATCAAAAGGCTTTGCTTGTAAGGTTTGCGTCTGATTCATTTCCTACTCTCATGTTTTACTCAATTTTATATTGACAAGAGAGTAAGCAGGTGTGGACGACCCAACAAGTGTTGCTGACGATCGCCAAGTAGCGTTTAGCCATTTGCAGACGATTCGGTCGCATGGGGCGATTCTGCAGAACTAGCTGCGCTACTCAAATTCGCTTTCCAGTTCTCACAGACATAATCAGATGTGCCCTTGGCAGCCTTCTTGACAATGAGTGAACCCACTACCACGGCAACGGACTGAGGTAACCCTAGGCTTCCGACTAGAACAGGTGTCAGTAGTCCAGTCATTTTTGCGGCAGCTTCAGTCGTTTTAGCGCTCATCAATTTATCGAGTTCTGCGGCTAGTTCACCCTTGCCACCGATCGGGGAACAGAGAACGTTGTAGGCTTTAGGGCTAATCGAAGTAAAAACATTTAGTCCAGCTTTGAAGAGGTCATCGAATGCGCCCCTCGGTACGGGAATGTCTTCAATTGAATTAACAGAGACTTCTTCGGGATTAGCCTCTACATACTGGGACACTGCCCCAAGCTGTGCTGTTAGATCGTCTTCATCAAGCTCTGCTAGACCCCGAGCAACTGCCTCAACTTCTGCCATAGTTTACCCCCTCTAAAGAAGTCCTTTCGCCTTCTGCATTATACAGAACCTGAATAGCAGAAAAACACTTGTAATGTTTCCCACTTTCCCATGTCTAGAACACTACCTCTTTCTCCTTGAAAGGTTTACTCATCAGGCTGTAACGAATTACTTTCATTCTGATCTTCTCTAAATCTTCTTCAGCGATCGTGTCAAGTTGAGCGCCATAGGCATCTGGAGAAGCAGGAAATAGGAAAAAGCGGAGTCGTGTGGGCGATGAGAAAAGGCAGATTTCGCGCAGCCCTAGTTTGCCTTGCATTGCAAACAGATAGCTGGATTTTGTTTCTCCCGGCAGCAAGCCATTGAAGATAATCTCTTCATCATTCCAAAGCGTTTCGAGTTGAAATCGACCTGTCTCATCAAATCCCACCATGTAAATGTGCAAGGAGCTAGAAGTAGGGTTTTTGATGCTGAGTTGACAAAAGCTTTTAGGTTCAATCAAATATGCCTGACTTTCTCCAAAGGGTTGAGATTCGATCGCCAGAAGCTGCTCCTTGCTTTGACCTGTCAAGACTGTAACCTCTGGCAAAAAGCCTGTTTCCGGAATGGACAAAACAGGAATCCAGCAGGGAAGGCGGATTTGAATTTTTCTTAAGTCGTTATTGGAAAGCGGAATGAGTGACTCTTGAAGATCGAAGCCTACCAGTACATCAATGATTTGAGTCACTCGCTGAAAATCCCTCTCCGCCAGCCTCAGCTGATACTCTAGATAGAGCGCTTCCGCGCTAGTAGGATTGAGAGCGATCGTTTGCTCCGTCAGTTCCTTAAATAGGGTAAATTGACCCGTTTGTAGAGCAGACAACGCACGAGCTTTGAGCGTATCAAAGCTTTGGTCTCGTAAGGCAATTATCATCTCTCCTTTCTCATCACGGTGAAAGGAACCAAATTCCGGAGTTTGGGCAGATCCAGAAACCTGTCCTACTTTTTGCTGAAGATAGAGTCCTAGCTCAGAAGAGGTGATGAAACCATTGCCGTCGGTATCAGCTTCACCCCAGTTGAAGCCGTTAATCAGCGTTCCCGTGAAGAGAGAATGCCCTGGAACAGGTCCACCATCTAAAGCAAGTTGGTCTTGTTTTGCGGAGGTAATTACCTTACGACTGCGATCACGGTTGATGTCAGCACGGAATCGCTCTGCACTGCGATAAATATTGGCAGCGTTGCCTAACGCAAACCCGCTATGACAGGCGTCTAGAATCACCAGAATATGTTTTGCTGGCAGTTCAGCCACTTCTTCTAGCCAGTGATTGAGCCGGATATAGTCACCCCAGCGTTCCTCCTCTGCATCGGGCATTCGAGCATCAGCTGGAATGACATAACCTGTTTTAGAATGTTCATCAATGCGGGTATGCCCATGTCCTGCAAAGAACAGCACTAGACTGTCATCCTGTTTCAGGAGCTTGCGGAGGTGTTCCTCAACTAAGGCTTCGATCGCCTCCTGAGTAGCGGCAACATCAATTAGGGGGGCAATCGGTGCCGTAAATCCTAATTTCTCAATCAATGTTTGCTGAAATCCCAGTGCATCTTGAACAGCGTTATTCAGGGTTCGCCAGTGGGTGTATTTGTCAATGCCAATTACTACAACGACCGAACGCCCCTGTTTCACAGGCTCAGGTTCAATAACCACAGGAGTGAGCGTGCGGAATTTAGAAGTAGAGGCTTCTATAGTAGATTCAGTCATAGTTTTAGTGTGGCACTTAATCTACAAATGACAAAGAGCTTGTGTGAGTGAGCAGGAAGAACCCAAATAACCTGCTCAGCCATAATATCGATGGGATGGTTTTCTCAACCGATCGCAGTTTTTAACCATTGTTGCTCCACATCCGATAAAGCAGGTGGCGGTGACTGGCTCCTACAGCTTAGATCGAGAAGAGCTGCTCCGCATCTGCCACCTGAGATTGCTCACGAGCGATCGGGACTACATTTTTTTGCCCTCCAGCTTGATTTTCCTAGCAAACTCAACTCCAAAATCGATGTAAATGCCTTTTGCGATCGTTGGGAGCTAGATGAAGGCGACCTCTACAAAGCCTTAGGCGATCTACGGAAAAAAGGGGTAGTAGTGTCGATCGCCAGCCAAATCAGCTTACAAATCACTCCGTAGCTTGAACCACCAGATAAGTAAGAATGTGGCAATCTAGAGAGAGTTAGCAGTAGGTCTACTCTTTTATCAGTTCAAGGTGTTCGTTAGCAGAAAAGCATAAGGAGTGATGGCAATGATCGAAGTGTTTGTGATACTGCAAGTTGTGGTAAGCAGTGTTTCTGGAGAGGCAGCTGATCGCGTCCGCACACATTTTGAAGTTACCGCAGCATTGCCGCCAAGGATACTCATCGTGCAGATTCCTATTGCTGATCTTACTGCTCTTCAAGAACTTGACGGCGTTGCGGCAGTTGCTACCAACTCCGATCAGCTAAACGTTACACCGCCACTCAGCGAAACCGAGCGACTCTTTATTGCGGGCTGGATGGCGCGCGGTGTCAAATCAGGACCGCGCGCCGGGGATGGACAAGCGTGGGACGCACCAGGTTTTGTACCCCCTGACGGGCAGCGGCGCTAGCCTAAATTAAGAACCCATCGGCCACCAACCGTGCCACCAGTCGGTGAATGTTGGTTCCCATGCCGCCGTGTAGATCCTGCTGTCGCCTCCCACAACAAAGGCATCAAGCTTATCTGGAGCACGCGATACGGCAGTAACCGCGCCACCAAGCGTCGTACGACCACCGTTAAGCCGCCACCAGCCATGCCACCAATCCGTGAAGCTTGGCTCCCAGGCAGCAGTGTAGATGAACCCATCAGTACCCGTGACGAAGATGTCAAGCTTGTCGGTTGAACGTGACACTACATGAATCGGAGCCCCAGGTCGCGCACGACCGTCGCGGATATGCCACCAGCCGTGCCAGCCATCTGTGAATCCAGGTTCCCACGCCGCAGTAAGAGTCTCTCCACCGTTTGCTGTAGCAAAGATATCAAGTTTGTCTCGACTCCGTGATACGGCGTTAATTTCAGCTTGTGCCGGAAAGCGTGCATTTCCTATCCGCCACCAGCCCTGCCAGTTATTCGAGTTTGGCTGCCATGCAGCAGTGTAGGCTCCTCCGTCAGCACCAACTACAAAAATATCGAGTTTATCAGCGCTACGCACCACCGCGGTCACCGGCGCACCCGGCGCACCCATGCCACCATTAATATGCCACCAACCGTGCCAGCCATCTGTGAACCCAGGCTCCCACGCTGCCGTCATTACCCGCCCGCTTACGTCAGTGACGAAAATGTCAAGCTTGTCTGCACTGCGCGAAACCGCATGGACTGGAGTGCGGTGCGGCACGCGAATGTCGCCTATCCGCCACCAACCCTGCCAGCCGCCTGAATCAGTCCGCCATGCAGCAGTATAGACATGGTTATCGGCTCCAACGACGAATATATCAAGCTTATTAGGACCACGCACTGCTGCGGTCACTGGTGCCCCCGCCATTGCCATGCCGCCGTTGATGTGCCAGAAGCCTTCCCACCATACAGGCATCGACGGTTCCCAAGCTGCCGACATCACTCGCCCATCTTGATCAGTGAAGAAAATGTCGAGCTTATCCCGCGATCGAGATACTGCATGTATGGGCGCACCTTGAGGCACCCGCGCGGTGGTTAACCCCCAGCCCAGATGCCGCCGAGTGTGCGAACACATCGCCCAGTCATTGGCCTTCATCAGGCAAGCAATGCCGCCGCCAGGCGCACAAGTGGCACAGTTAGCGTTAGGCTCGTCATAGATGCCGTGGGTGCTGGTACAGATACAGCTAGCAGCCGAATATTCGTCGGGACACGAGAAAATATGTCCTGTTTCGTGAGCGAAAACGCGATCGATGTTATCAGGACCCCAGCCAGCGTTGGCATAGTCCATGACGATGCGCGGTGCGCTGGCATACGCAAAGTGCCACAGCGGGTACCCCTTGACAAAGAACACACAATACGCCCAACGTGTTCTCAACCGTGCACGCATAGCGTTGACATAGTCGATTACGCCCTGCCAGTTTTCGGTGTGACCTAACCGCCCCATTGCCGGGTTGCGCCAGCGCGATTCATCATCGACAGCAGTGGCGTCTGTTGCTGTTGGGATACTGACATTATGAATCTCATAGTTCCAGTTAATGCCAGCCGACGGTTCCTGATTACCAAGCCAAGTCAGCCCAGCTTGAACCTCAGCAACGACCTTGACGCGTTCGCTCTCGCTGAACTGCGTCGCTACAGTTGGTCCGTTGACAATGATGATACCGACTGCGACCGAGCCGACTAGCATTGCCGCACCGGGGGAAAGCTCAGATCCACGAGTCATGTCGTCGGCTTGCGGCGCAGCCACCATCGACGTAATCAGCGCTTCGTCTGTAGGTGTATCGTTAACCTTTGGTGCGCAGCCGCGCATGTCCCATGCCTCGCCGTCACGCGGGCGATTTGCTTTCGCTGTACGATAGGCAGGCGAGCGACGCAGCGTGAATGCTCCGATGCCAAGCTCTTCTGCAAAGCTTAGTGTACCCAGTGGAGCACGCGGCTTAGGGGAGGGAGTGAAAGGCGTCCCGCCGATCTCAAGCGGCTGGGTGCGGCGAATTTCAACGTGCGGACCATAGCGATGTAGCACACCCCCATCGTTTTCGGCAGCCTCGATAGAGCGAGGTGTAGGTGCGCCCTGCTCTGTAGGCTCAGTTCGCAAGACAAGCAATTCATGATCGGTATTGATTTCAGTCATTGCGCCATCTCCTCTGTAAGTTGCTAATGGAGCGGAAAATTAACATACATTTCCTGACAATGAAAAAGTGAATCAATGCAGCTTGACGGAGCAATGATCTCGGATGAGAGAACTATGTTGTCGGCACTTAATTACGTAATCAGATCTAAAATTACGTAATCAGATCTAAGCAGTGGATTCCCGGAATCAAACGGTTTCAACTTCTGTAAAAATGCGCCTCAGATGATCCAATTGTGGAGTATTGGTGCGATTCTTTGATATCTGCGTTTTTATCTTAAATAACTGTTTGAATTTCAGCAGTACCCTTGTGGGTAATCTTGAGCGGTTACAATCTCCACTAGTCACCAATACCTCAACAGTGTCTCTATTGAGTAACAGATTTTACCTGTAATTAAATTGCAACGCAGCCTATGGCGACGATGGCAGTTGCAATAACAATTAGCTAGTAGCCTGAAGATCTTGAAGCATCGTCGATTGTTGTGTTCAATCCTAATCTGCTCCGGAGGTTTGAGACAGCCTGAAACTATACTGAATTTCTCGCTGGGCTTATCGAAAGGTCAAAAATTGATTGGCAAGAGGTTCAATACTGCTGTTCCTCTGATAGCTTAAGCATTGAGCGTTTCTGAAAACAAGCTGACAATTGAACCGTCCTACCTAGAGGAGATGTTAAAGTAAAGGGCATTATGAGTGAAGAGAAACTGGACGCGCGATCGTCACAAGGGTTTATTAATGCGGCACAAGCCGTCGAGCAGCACTTTGGCGATCAACAGGATATCGATACCCAAGGGGGCGATGCGGCAGGGCGCGATATTCATAAGTCCACAATTATCAACCTAATTGTGCCCAACGGTGACGCAGGCTTGTCACAGCAACTGCTCCAGGAATTGATGCAGATTTTGGGGCAGCCAGAGAGTGTGCAGAGCGTTGGCAAAGCTTACCGCAGTTCTCTGCCGCCAGATGCACGAGTGTCGCGCCCGGAAGTCGACACCTCCAGTGAAATTGTGACTCAGCTTCAGGCGTTTGGCAGATTGCAAGAGTTCGTAGAACGGCTGGTGCAGGATGAGCAATTGCCACAGTCAATGCGTGACCAACTAGACAACCTGATTCCGCACCAGAGAAAGCCTCAGCCTACCAACGTACAGAAGCAGCCAATGCTTCAGGCTTATTTACTGATGGTGCTTGATCCTGATCCGGGAACCGATCGCTTCTTTGCCAATGCCTGGCTGGTTCCTGATGATACAGTGCAAGACCCGCTAACTCGTTTTGTACCGCTTGACCTAGAAGCAGAACAAAAGGGTGTTTCCTGTTCAATTGAGCAAATTTCGGCATTGATTGGGGAGTTTCTAATTCAGAGTGAGGATTACTTATTTGATCGAACTGATCACTATAATCTGACAGTCGAAGTGTTTTTACCGCGTGATTACCTATCGACCGAAGTGGAATCTTGGAAGATTCTTGATCCAGTAGACGATCAGCCTTTTTCGATCGGCACTAAGTATTCCGTTTTGGTGCGATCGTATGAGCGGACGCAGCGCAAATACTTGAGGCTGTATCGTAAGCCGTGGCGCACTAACTGGGATCGAGTTAAACAGAATCTTGGTAAGGTTCCCAGCCATGAAATGTTTGAGCAACTCGATTGCTTAGAAGACTGGACTGAACGAATGCTAACCACCAGCCTCTTAACTAAGCTAGGACTAAAGCTGACCTGTTCTCCTGCTGCTAAACACAAAGAGTTTTTCAGTTCCATTCTCAAAGCGGCGGTACCGATCGCAATCTGGTCACGGTGCAGTATTCCAGAGCTAGACTTGGCAACTGAGATGGATGCCTTGTTGATGAGCGGCTCCTTACTAGAACTGCTTGAGCGCATTCGTCTAAAACGCTGGGAGGCTTCAGGAGACTGCGAGCAGCATTTGGGGCAACATCTCACCATTTTGTGGGAGGATCTCGATCGTCTGCCGCCCGTGACTGAGCTACTGCGACCAGGGCAATAAGTGATTTGTAACTGAGTGATTCGTAACTGAGGAATAGCGTGTGGATGAGGTGAATGAGTGGCGGATATTTCAAGGAACCGGGCAACCCCATGATGGGATCGATCGCCTGCCTGATCCGCCGAGCTGGCGGCAGTTTGGTCACAAGGATAAGGTTGCAGAAGCGGTATTAATTGATGCCCGTGGCTATGATGCGACCAAGACAGAGCAGCGGGGACAGTCGTTTCATATTCCTGCCGATCAGCCAGATCTAGTGAACGTGGTGAATGCGGCGCTCTATCTGCGGCGACCGCTGCTGATTACAGGCAAACCGGGTACGGGGAAAACTTCCTTGGCGTATGCAGTTGCCCATGAGCTGAGGCTAGGCCCCGTGCTGTTATGGTCAATTACAGCACGATCGACGCTTCAGGAAGGGCTGTATCGCTATGATGCGATCGCTCGACTGCAAGAGGCGCAGGTGAAGCTGAATCGTAAGGACATAGTAGAAGGAGAAGCGAATAAAGATGTTGGTCGGTATATTCAGCTTGGTCCTGTGGGAACCTCGCTACTGCCGTCTTTGCGTCCGCGTGTGTTGCTGATTGATGAGGTGGACAAGAGCGATATCAATTTGCCGAACGACTTGCTGAATTTGTTTGAAGAGGGAGAGTATGAAATCCCGGAGCTGGCGCGGCTGGCAGAGCAAGTTGAAACGGTGCAAGTCCGCACTTATGATGGGGCAAAGGCGCAGGTGACAGCGGGACTGATGCGCTGCTATGCATTTCCGTTAATTATCTTGACTAGCAATGGCGAACGAGACTTTCCGCCAGCGTTTCTGCGACGCTGCTTGCGGTTGACGATTCAAGATCCAGACAAGACTGCCCTGACGGAAATTGTCCGGGCGCATTTAGGAGATGCGGTGCTGGAAAAAGCAGAGCCGTTGATTGCTCAATTCGTGGCGAAGCGACAGGAGGGCGACCTTGCGCCGGATCAACTGCTGAATGCGGTCTATTTGGTAACACGGAAGCTGAGTCCGACAGAGACCGATCAGAGTAAGCTGATGGATCTATTGCTGAAATATTTGAGCAGCGCTGAGGACAGATGATCAATCCACTGATTGCAGCACTGGGGCTAGATTTGGATTTGTCGGCAGAAGAGATTGCCGATGTGATTTGGTTAGCAACTCAGATGCAGCAATCTGTTCCGTTACGGACGCGGACTGATACACCAGCACAGGAAGTGCCACAGACCCCGACCCTATCTAGAGAAAAGTCTTTTGCTCCACCTAAACCCCGTTCTGAGCAAAAGCCACAGGAGCCACAAGGAGAAATTGTGCCTCAAGGGTCACGCAGTCCTACCCTAGGTCGATCGCAGGAATTAGCTTTTCAGGTGCCCGATGTCCGATCGCTGCGGGAACCTCTGACCTTGGCTCGATCGCTCCGTCCCTTATTGCGTCGAGTCGCCACGGGCAACAGTACGATACTGAATGAGGCAGCGACAATTCAACGCATTGTGGAGGAGCAGCTTTGGATACCTGTGCTGCAACCCTCGCTGGAGCCTTGGCTAGATTTGGCGCTGGTAGTAGATGAAAGCGACTCCATGCTAATCTGGCGGCGCACGGTCACGGAATTGCAGCGGCTTTTGGAAAACTATGGCGTGTTTCGGACGGTGCGCGTCTGGGGGTTAGTAGAGGTAGAAGACCGGGTACAAATTCGTCCCGGCTTTGGGGTTTCTGCTCGCCGTCAGCGCAATCATAGTCCCAATGAACTGGTTGATCCAAATGGACGCTGTTTGGTGTTGGTAGTGAGCGATTGCGTGGCTCCGCTGTGGCAATCGGGTCAAGTGCTGCCTGCTCTCAAGGCTTGGTCGCAATGTGGGGCAATGGCGATCGTGCAGATGCTGCCAGAATGGCTGTGGCGACGGACAGCGCTGGGGTTAGCAACAGCGGTGCAGCTTCGAGCATTGGCTCCAGGATTGCCCAATCAGCAGCTGACGGTGAGTGCAAGTGAATCTTGGGACGAGGCGGATTTGGAGACGGGAATCAAAGTTCCTGTGATCACATTGGAGCCAGAACTGTTTGCCACTTGGACACAGGTCGTTGCAGGCCGAGGCGGAGTTTGGACACCGGGAGTGGTGTTTGAGCCATCGTTTGCGGCAATGGAAGAGGAGGAGGATATTCTTCCCACTGACCTGACTGCCGAACAGCGGGTGCAGCGCTTCCGGCTGACGGCTTCTCCGATGGCACGGCGGTTGGCAGGGCTATTGGCGGCAGCTCCGGTAATTAGTTTGCCGATCGTGCGGATTGTTCAGGATCGGTTGCTGAGCCAGTCGCGGCAGGTGCATTTGGCAGAGGTGTTTTTGGGCGGGCTACTGAAGCCACTGATGGCGATCGCACCGGACACCAACCCAGACAGGGTGCAGTACGACTTTTTTGAAAGAGTGCGGGAGGTGCTGCTGGAGTCGTTACCGCTGCCCGATTCGGTGGATGTGCTGGATGCGGTGTCGAAGTTTGTGGCGAGTCGGATGGGGCTGTCGCTGGAGGCATTTGCGGCGGTGCTGAGAAATCCACAGCAGGTACAAGCGGGAGAGATAGCAGGGCAGATGCGTCCGTTTGCGCGGGTGACGGCGCAGGTTTTGAAGCGAATGGGTGGGGAATATGCGAAATTTGCGGAGCAGTTAGAGGGGACAGTTCAAGAAAATGATAGAGCTTTAGAGGCTGAGTTAGACGCAGCGTTGGCAACTCAGGGTGAACAAGAACAAGCTACAGCCTTGACTGACCTGATAGCACGATCGCCCGAGATGCCTTTAACTCTCCTACGCAGCCTATCTGCTATTGCAAGTGAGACCGATCGCATTTCTGCTCTGATTGCGTTAATTCCTCATATTCCCAATGCTTTGTTGTCAGATGTCCTGAAAATGGTTAGAGTGCTTCAAAATACATCTAGCCGCTTTCAAGGATTAGCGGCGCTTGCTGTTCTGCTCCCCGAAGTTGTGCCAGAAGCCCTTCAAACTGCCTTGGACATCGAAGATGAATCGGCTCGATTCAAAATGCTAACAGCTGTAGTGGAAAAGCTTCCAGTGGCTCTATTACAGCAAGCCTTGGAAGCAGCCCGCACCCTTGAGGATGATTATTCTCGTGCCCTTGTGTTGATTGCTCTGGCAAATAAATTACCTGAGATAATTCCTACTGCTTTAGACACTGTCCTAAATGTTGAGAATACGTACTGGCGTGCCCAGGCGTATATGGCTTTAGCAGACAAACTGACACCAGAAGTATTGTCTCGACTGCCAGAAAATCTGCGGCAGCAAGTCAGCCAAATTATAGAAGCACCGAGTCGTGTTCCGCTCCGACAATTAGGGAACACCCAAGTTTATACCTGTTGTACAGACAATCCCTGGCATTTGCCATTCGATGCTTTAGTAATTCCAGTGGGGGATCAAGGCGGGCTAGGAAGCTTTGGAAGAGCTTTTCAAGCACATTTGAGCGCTAGCCTTGACTCTGAATGGCTCTCTCATGCTATTGGTAGCGCAATGAGGGCAACAAGGGTGAATCGGATTAGACCCGATCAACCCTTGTTGGTACAATTACCCTTCAATGTAAATACTCGGCTCTCTTCCCTTTCAAATTCGCTCTCTGAGCGATCGCTCATCTGCGCTACATCAGAATCAGAAGATGGACCCAGCAGCGAAAACACTTCTACGGCCTATGAGTCAATTGTTCAATTAATAGTGAATCGAAGATTTAGACATGGGGTGATTTCTCTGATTGGGACTGGCCTTAATCACCTGTCAGTAGACAAGGCTGCAAAGGGAATGATGAGAGCGATCAACCAAACACTTCAGTCTCGTGAATCGCTCGCTCTTGAGGAGATCACGATCGTCGATCGCGATGAAGACAAAATTGCAGCAATTATCGAAATTTCCCGTCGTATTGTACTTTCCCGTCGCTCTGAAGATTTCAAAACGATTCTGTTTCTAGCTGCTGATCCAAGAAACTCAGCTCCGCTGCGCCTAGACCATGAGGCTAGGGAGATAGAGGAAGTTTTAAGGCTATCGCAGAAGCGAAATCAGTTTCAGTTAGTCCAGCAGTGGGCAGTCACCGCCAGAGATGTGCAGCGGTCGCTGCTGGACTTTAAGCCCAACATTGTTCACTTCTCTGGGCATGGGGTTGGGCAGGAAGGACTAGCGCTTGAAGATCCTAATGTACAGGTGAAGCTGGTCAGCAGTGAGGCTTTAGCCAAACTGTTCAAGCTGTTTGCCGATCGTGGCGTGGAATGTGTTTTACTCAGCGCTTGCTATTTCGAGGTGCAGGCTGAGGCGATCGTGCAGCACATTCCTTACGTGATTGGCATAAAGCAGGCGCTCGGTAAACAGGCGGCGCGGGAGTTTGCCACCGGGTTTTATGATGCGCTAGGGGCGGGGCGAGATATTCCGTTTGCCTATGAGCATGGTCGCTCTAGAATCAGCTTGGAGGGGCAGGCGGCAGAGTTGACGCCGGTGCTGCTGAAGCGATCGGAAAGCTCCCCTAGCCTCTCAATCCTGGAGGAAACTAGATCGAGAGCTTTAAGAGGCGATCTGGTCTTAGAGCAGCCAGAGGGGCAAGTGGGGTTAGAGTCGGTTTTTTATGTCGATCGTCCGCCGATCGAGCGGGATTGCTACGAACATATTTTGCAACCGGGAGCGTTGATTCGGATTCAAGCACCCCGACAGATGGGCAAGTCGTCGCTGCTGTTGCGGGTGTTGCAGCGGGCAGGGGGTCGATCGGTGTCGATCAACTTTCAGTTGGTAGATGCAGACATACTGACCAATTTGGATCAGTTTTTGCAGTGGTTTTGCGCCAGTGTCACTTATCGATTGAATCTGCCCGATCGGGTAGATCATTACTGGCAGGGGCAATTGGGCAGCAAAGATAAATGCACCTACTACTTTAAAGACTACTTGCTGCCGCAGCTGACGGAGGGCTTGACGCTGGGACTAGATGAGGTGGATGAGCTGTTTCAATATCGGCAGGTGGCGGCGGACTTTTTTGGGCTGCTGCGGTTCTGGTATGAGGAAGCGAAGAATAAGCCGCTGTGGAAACGACTGCGGCTGGTGTTGGTGCATTCTCAGGAGGTATATGTGCCGCTGAATATCAACCAGTCGCCGTTTAACGTGGGGCTGCCGATCGAACTGCTGGAGCTGACGCCTGCGCAAGTGCAAGACCTGTGGCATCGGCATCGGCTGACGTGGACGGCAGAGCAACAGCAGGCGCTGATGCAGATGGTGGGCGGGCATCCGTATCTAGTGCGGATGGCGCTGTATGAGCTTGCTAAAGGACGGCTGACGCTGGCGGAGTTCTTGGATATTGCGCCGACAGAGAGCGGGCTGTATGGCGAACATCTGCGGCGGCACTGGCTGAATTTGCAGGAAGGGGTGGAGCTAGTGGCAGCGACGCAGCGGGTGGTGACGGCGCAGCATGCGGTAGAACTCGACAGCACGGCTGCCTTTAAGCTGCGGAGCATAGGGCTGGTGAAGTTTCAGGGGAATGGGGTGGTACCGCGATGTGATTTGTATCGTCACTACTTCAGCAATCATCTGCAATAGCTTCTCACTGTATCCATTAAAGCAAACTTAAAATACTTTGCAGATTTGGATGAGCCTTCACCAATCCCTGAAGCGATCGCTTTGCATCCTCCAACTTAACCTGCCGTCGCTCCAGTTTCCCCTCACTCTCAGCTTTCACAGCCGCTTGCAATGTTGACTCTACCGATCGCAAGTCATCTGCAAAATCATCTTCGCCTCGTGTTTCTGCCCGTTCAACCAGTTGTGTCACTTCGTCAACAACGGTTTGTAGCGAAACGGCAGCATTAGGACGAGGAGAGCGATCGCTTTTATGCATATCCCGTCCAGCATAATCGCCACCACCCGTATTGATGCTGGTTTGATTACCAAAATGCTGCGTGACCGGAGCCGAGGCATTATTAATGAAACCCTGCGATTTTTGGGCATTGATGTTTGGGGTACGATCGTCACCCATTGGCTTAGAAGCCTTCTGAGCAGCCTGATTCTGAGTTTTCAGTGTAGCCGTCTGCTCACTCTTGGGTTCTGGCTCAGGCACAACCACTAGCTTTCGACTGATCCAGGCATCATCTATGCCCGGTTTAATCTTCAGCTCTGGCTTGGAAGACTCCGGGATATTTTTTAGATCCAGCGAAGCACAACCAATCTCAAACGCAGCCTCAATCGATCGCCCTGATCCCAATGCAGCATAAAAGCCTTTAGCAAATTCAATTGCCGCCCGATCGCCAATTGACTGATTCATCCCAATCACGCAATTAATATGCTGATTAATCGCCTCAGCCTGAATTTCAGAATAACAGGCATTCAGTAGCACACATTCCACCGTATCTGCAAACGACTGAAAAAATCGAGCTAGCGCCTCTGTAGTGACAAATGCCTGTTTCCCCAGATCATCCTCTAGCACCAGACCCGCCTGCCCTGCCCCATGTCCTGAAAAATGCACGATCTGTGGCGATTGAGACAGCATGGCATCTCTAAGGTCCCCAACCCGAACCGCAAACTTCGGAATCAGCTCAAAGCGATCGCGATGGTTTGCCTGCTTCAGAACAATATCAATCTCCCGAATTTCCTCTCCTAAGCGCAGTGGGTCTGTACTTTTGGGATTTGCAGCTAGTAGCAGAATTTTGATCTTTTCTTGCACGGGGCTACTGACCTCTTGAGAATACGGATGCGGTATCTGAGCAGCAAAGCCTACACAGAGTGCTGATCGCTGCTCCAATTCTAAGCCCAATGCTCCTTAAGTTTTCTAAAACTGAATCAAGTCGTGGTTCACGCTAAGGGCGTAGAGTGAAATGGCACTAACGGAAGCTGTATTAAGCAGCCAGTTTAGCTTTAAGAACTGGGCAAGGCTTCTGCATCTTAGGAAAAGGTTTGGGTCGCTGGCGATCGAGCGGGATTGATCGGGTGCTATGCTGATGGCGTTTCAAGCCTTTTTGAACATTTTGTTTTTGAATAACGCAGGCTAAAACGATTGGCAACGCTCCGGCTTGATCCCGCGAGAACTCGCCTGATTTCTGGATTCGTAGACACCTATCTTCGCCTGAATGGTCAGGAGATGCAGGTGTTCCAGGAGGAGATTGGTAAATTAGAGGAAACGGAGCGGGAGGACGTGATGCAAATTGTTACAAGCTGGATGGAGCAGGGCATTGAGCAGAGCATTGAGCAGGGATTACAGCGAGAACGATCGCTTATTCTCCGTCTGCTAACTCGGAAAGTTGGTAACGTCCCGGACAGGTTGCAATCTCAGATTGATCAACTGCCGATCGCCCAATTAGAGGCATTGGGTGAAGCCCTCCTGGAATTTGCAAGTTTGGCTGATTTAGAAGCGTGGTTGGTGGTGCAGGGATAAGGGTTCGTTCAGCGATCCTTCAAGGCATCATTTCAGCTTTTGCCGTAACGATCGCCCCCGAAACTACAGCATTTCAGCTTTTTACTGCAACGATCGAGCTTGGAACATCAAAGCTCACACTTTTTGCTCCACTGCCTACAATCGATTGTACTGAAACTGTACCTGAAGTTACGGTTGGAAATGTAGGATAGAGCGATCGCTTCAGTGCGGTTTGAGCGCGGAGAGTGTGATTCGGGCTTGTGTGCGTGACGCTCACGAACCGCATCATCTTTTCTGGTTCTACTCATTCATTAAATTCCTGAAGTACCTGTGTTCAAGCTTGAGAATACTTAAGTTATTCTGACTTTCAATTTAGTCTAGATAACAAGCACGATACTTGGGGAAGCTATTAAGCATGTTTACTTGTTATCTAGTTGCGAGGTAAGTAGGGTGACAGACGAATCAAACCTAAAGCTGACGATTAACTTCACAGATCCAGATTTAGATGAAGAAGAAAAGGACAAAGCTTCTCAGCGGCTGTTGTCTCAGTTGCAAGATTTAGATGAAGTTGAGGAGGTTAAGCGAGTTATCGATCTCAACCCGCCAGATGGCAATAAATCGATTGGGGGCTTTCTCGCTGGGGCATTAAGAGCTGAGGTGAAGCCCAGTAACGTCCGGCCTTTGTTTGGTTTTTTGAGCGATCGCTTTAACTCTAATCCTCTAGAGATTGAAGCCGAATTTGAGGGGCGCAAGCTAAAAATTAAAGTTAACAACCAGGAAGAGCTAATAGGGGCATTGCAGATGCTTCAGAAGTTCATGGTAGACAAGCCCGTGGTAGATAAGCCTTCAGCATCCCAAACTTACAATCTGCTGATTTTAACGGCAAATCCCAAAGGCACTGCACAGTTGCGGTTAGATCAGGAGGTGCGAGATATCGAAGAAGGGCTAAAGCGATCGCAGCATCGCGATCAGTTTGTCTTGAAACAGGCTTGGGCAGTTCGCCCCAGAGACATTCAGCGAACCATGTTGGACAATAACCCGCAGATCGTTCATTTCTCTGGACATGGAGGTGGCGAATCAGGATTAGTCTTTGAAAATGAAATTGGAAAACCTCAGTTCATCACGGCTGGTGCTCTAGCAAGCTTGTTTGAACTGTTTGCCGATCAGGTGAATTGTGTAGTGCTAAATGGCTGCTACTCTGAGGTGCAAGCAGATGCGATCGCACAACACATCAACTACGTAATTGGCATGAATCAAAGCATCGGCGATCGAGCGGCAATTGAGTTTGCGGTTGGGTTTTACGATGCGCTAGGAGCAGGGCGCTCAGTGGAGTTTGCCTTCCGGCTAGGGTGCACTGCCATTCAGATGGCGGGAATGGGAGAGCATTTGACACCTGTCTTGAAAAAGAAGGTGATTTTGAGTAACTTTGGGGAAAGTTAAGACATCAAAAATTTGAGTGAGATTACATTGCAGCAAGGAATGCACATTGACCAACGTTAGGCCAGCATATGGGTCACTTTTACGTCAAATGATCACGCTAGAGAGGCTCAAAGCTGTGTAAGGGAACTGGTAAAGACCGTACTTGCTTTCAAGTGCGCTGATTTTACTGTTCAATGGGTACAGAAATACCCTGATTCTGTAGAGCGGTAGCCAGAGTCTCCAGAGTTTCTTGAGAATCATCATCAGGTTTAAGTGTAAATAGCAATCCTTGATTTAGAGAAATGTCATCTCCACAGTCTCCATCTTCTTTACTAGTCAAGCAAATTACAGGCTGTCCCTTTAGTTTTCCTGTAGTGAGATAGGCGATGAGATTGCCTTTGGTGTAGGTTCCAAAACGGGTAGAGACTTGTTTACAACGTGTTTTTGCATCATATCCGGCAGGCTTAAAAAATTCAGATTTCCACCAGATGATTGGTAAATCCTCTTTACCTTGAATCTTAACAACTGTGGCTGGCGTGCCATCATCAGCACCGCACAAGAAAGAAACTTTTTCTAAAGTCACTTTCTTAGTTGACAACCGTTTGGCAGCGGTAGCTAGAGAGGATTCACCAGAGTTTACACCTGTAGTTGCTACAG
>NZ_JCACIN010000039.1:0-40076 GCF_059504425.1 Drouetiella sp. | reverse complement strand
GAGATTCTACAACCACAGGAGATTCTACAACCACAGGAGATTCTACAACCACAGGAGATTCTACAACCACAGGTTGCTCTGGATGGCTTTCTTCATAGTTCTCTAGGGTTTCCTTATCACGCTTGCGTCGAGCCTCCGTGCTTCCAACAGCTTCTTGAACAACCTTCGGAAGCTCAACAGAATTCCCTATGGTTGTCTCAGAATCTAGATCTGAGGGAATTGAAACTGGACTTTGGATAACGTAGCCAGCTGAAGAAGTTGAATCGGATGTTACAATAGGACTCTCAATAACCTGAGCCACCACAGGTTGAGAAGCCTGGTTTATAAACGGTTCAGTTGCGATTGCTGGAGCCGGATGAGGCACATTCACCACCTCAGATGCTTGAGCGACAAATGGGATAAAACTGAAGACTCCCGACGTGCACAGTAGCATAAACAAGCATTTATTTCTCATTTTCATCATTTCTGAAAGCGGTGCTAGCGGGATAATTTGCTTGTGTCGAAGGTAACATGCAGGTAAACACCACATTAACTAGAGCAATCCTGCAAAAAGTGGAAAATCTAAGGAGTTAAATACAAGTCGCATGCTATGGACTTCTGTAGTCTGTAGTCTACACCACGATTCCACACTAGGAGCGCAGGTAGATGTCCAGCAGGAGGATTTGTAAAGTTGGGTGTTTTACCATCCGTATATTTATATCGTTTAGCTGTTTGGTCATATTCCCAACTTACAGTCCACGCACCATCATTACTTTTCCATTCAATCTTTTTGTAATAGTCATCAGCACGCTCTCCAGCATCCTCCCTGAAAACTTTAATTTGGGCACTGAATCCTAGCTCATTGTCACTAGCCTTGCCCCAAAGTTCGTCAATTTTTTTAAATTGTTCACAAGGAAACTTTTGCCACTCCAGAGAATCAAAAAAGCCTTGCGTTTTTGACTTAGATCCCGAGATTTCCAGCATCAACTCATAGGTAATTCGATCAGCGTCCTCCCAACGTTTTGCAGTTAGGGCTTCGCCTAATTGGCTGTAGAGCGTAGCGACTTCGGGAGTACCAGATGTTTCAACTACGCTAGGGCTGGCACCTTCAGATGGAGCGGGACTGGCTTCCTTAGCTGGTTCAGAAGGGTTGGGAGAGGCAGAGGGAATTTGACTTGGGCTAATCGGCGGCGAGGCAGGAGAACTGCTACCTCCTAGAGATTGCGCAAGTATTGAACTTGTTGACTGATAGGACGGAGCAGCGATCGAACTTACACAAATTGAGCCAATGATACCTATGAGAATAAAGAAAAAACGATGTGCTTTCATGAATGATGAAACTCCTCGAAATAAAGATACCATAGCGCCATATCATGTACAAAATCACTTCAAATTAAAGAGGAACAGTCAATTTCATTTTGATCTACAGTCCACAATCCTTTGCCTTTCCAAGTCTCTGGTCATCGAAACTAATGTTTCCTTGTTGATCACTCCATAAAAGCATGGCCGGTAGATGACCAGCAGGTGGATTGTCAAAGTTAGGTTCTCCACCTTTACCAAACTTCGCTCTTCGAGTCTTATTATCAGGAGCCTGGAACTGCACTATCGCAACTCCATCTGAAGTTTTCCATCCAATAGTGTTGTGATATTTGCTTGCTCCTACCCGCTGATAGATCTGCCACTGAGTGCTGAAGCCTAATCTATTACTGCTTGCTTTTCGCCAAAGTTCATCAACTTTTCGAAATTGATCGCAGGGAAAGCTTTGCCATTCATTCAAGGCGAAGGAGCCTTTCTGGGTTGATTCAGAACCTGCAATTTTCAGCATCAGTTTGTAAGTCTGTTGATCGGCTTCTCTCCAATCTTTTCTTTGCAGAGCGGTTTGTAGCTTGGCATAGTCTGCCTGAAAGCGATCGGGTTTTACTTCTTGATTCGATGAGTCTTGTTGTTGAGGGCTTGAAGGGTCTGATTGTACAGACGCGGTCACTGTTTGGTTAGTCGCTAAGTCTCCAGGCAGAACACCTAATCCTAAAGTTTTACTTATCATTTGGCTTGCAACAAATCCGATAACAGTGATCGCAACTATTACTACTCCCCCTAATCCTAATACTAATCCCTTCCTGTTACTCTCTGGTTGAGCTTCAGATTCTCTAAAGAATTCTCTTAATTGGTCTTTAAAACTAGAATTAATCTTAGCTACCTGTTGGCTCGCCTCTATATCCTCCTTTTGAAAAACGGGTATGGAGTCAAGACTATATTTAGTCTCAGCTACATTAGTTTGTAGATCAGCAAATTTAGTTTCTTGTATTCTAGAGTCATTCTGTTCTGCATCAAAGGAAGCTACTTTAGTCTCGTAGATATCAGAAGTATTTTGCTCTGCACCAGATGCCACCTTAGTTTCCTGGACTCTAGAGATATCTTGAATTGCTGGAGTATCAGTAGCTGTAACCGTATCTGCTAGTTTTTGTAGATCTTCCTCTATTTTTGCCGCACTTGCATTTTCATTCGATTCAGTCGACTTAAAGTAACGATCGATTAGAAAAATTAGTGCATTTAGTGCCTCTGTCGCTGATCGATAGCGTGCCTTAAAGTAGTAGCGCACCATCTGGTTAAGAATAGACGCTAACTCATCGCTAACTCGTGCCCTATGCTGCCAAAGGATTTCTCCATCTGCATCTCGTTGCAATTCAGCTGGATTTTCACCTGTAAGTGCCTGAATTCCAATCATGCCCAAAGCATAAATATCGCTGTTTAGGTTAGGGCTACCCGCCTGTTGTTCTGGCGGCATATAGCCTTCAGTACCGATCGAAATCGTTCCCTTAATTTGAGTTTGCTCTAAGCTGTGGGAATCTCGTTGAATTTTCTGCTTAACTGCACCAAAGTCGATTAAGACTAGCTTATTATCATGCTGGCGTCGAATCAGATTAGCAGGTTTGATATCTCTGTGAATTACGCCCTGCTCATGAACAAATTTTAGAACAGTAAGTACATCGTTTAGCAGTTGAATCACCTTAACTTCCGACCAGCGATGCCCCAACGGCAATTCTGCGCTGAGAGGTTGCCCTTCAATGAATTCTTGAACCAAAAAAAACTCTTCATCTTCATCAAAGTAAGCCAACAGCCTGGGAATCTGATCATGGTGTCCCAACTGCTCTAAGGTTGCGGCTTCGCGGTTGAATAGAGTTTTGACAACTGGCAGGAGGTCAGGATCGGTAGAGGACTTTAGGCGTTTGACTACGCATATCGGCTCTCCAGGGCGATCAATATCTACCGCAGTGTAAGTTTCGCCTACGCCTCCACTCCCCAAAACACCTGTTACCTTGTAATGTCTACGCAGCAGTTTTCCAACGATCGACATAGCTCGACCTTCCTGAGTCGTTGTCACTTACATTGACTTACAATAGAATGCTCTTCTCAACTGCATTGGAGCAAGACTGAGGGAAGTAGCTCGTTTCATCTTGGAAGAGGCAAACCTTAAACAGATCTACCTCTTCCGACTCAGCTCAGGCATACAGCTCAAGCTAAGCCATTTTTGTCTCATTGCTTGCCTGACCGGAAGCTGCATTAAAGTAGGTGATTCGCACCTGCTCTAGTGGGTTCTTACCGATTGCGATGGTATCACCTGGTCTTAGCAAGTGTCCTACAGTGGTATCGACCCTATCGTAATCATCTACTAGCAATCCGTTGCGGCTAGCAACTTTGCCGTCACCATCAAAGATGCGATAGCTATCTCCTTCACGCTTCAGGATTGCATGCTGCCTAGACAGTACCTCCCAACTGGCTGGCATTTCAACATCTGACCATGCCGGATCTCGTCCGATACGGTGGGTGTCTTTATAGAGCGGCAGCTTTATCATTTCTCCTCTCCCTTCTAGCTCTATCCAAGCTTGAGCATTAATACTACTAGTTTTAGAAACACCCGTTTGAGCTGGCTTAGAGAAAGGTCTAACGTCACCTGAAGATTTTCTAGCTGTCTTAGGTTTGCGCCGCATCAAGGCGAAAATTAATCCTAAAACTGCGGCACCCGCGGCGGCAATTGCACCCCAAAAAGCAAAGTTTGGCTTACTAAACTGGTTAACTCTTCCCTTATTGCTTTCACTAATCAGTCGATCGACCTCTGAGTGCTGTGGAAAGAGATCCTTGACGACCTCAAATTTTTCTTTTGCGCTTGCATAGTCTCCTTGCCAGAAGAGTTCTAGACCACTTCGATACCATCCATCAATTTCTCCCTGGCTGTTCACTATATTTCTAGAGGTGAGCAGTTTCTGTACCGCTTTTGCAGGAATAGCCAGGGCGAGTTCTGAAGCATTAGAAGGCTGACCATCCGCAACTTCATCCTCATTTACATAGCGAATCTTATCTTTCTCTGTAGGAGTAATTATGCCAATAACTTCACCTTGCTCATTTAGAACTGGGCTGCCTGCGTAATAGCTTCCAGATGCAGAAATTTCAAATGCTGGGGAATTATCTGCTAGCTTCCTAGAATCGTTTGAAATCCTACCATCACTTACAGATGCTTCATAGGCTTCTGTATCTTTCAATGCTTTATTATCTTTAGCACCAACCGCATACCCTACTAACGTAACGTCATCTAGCCCAACCTTTTCAGATTCTCCAAACTTAAGAGAAGGAGCATTTTCCTTATCAAGCTCAATTTTAATAATTGAAGCATTTTTGGAGTCATCACTTGGAAGCTTAAACTCAAGCGGCTCTTGCCTTGATTCGGGGTTTGGCGAAGGTAAGATCACGTTTCTGACATGCTCAATTTTGGGCTTTATGTCAGGACGATTAGAATCAAAAGGAACTAGTTTTTTACCTTCACCAATCAATTGCTGCGTAAGCTCCTTTTCACAGTCTATGTCACTTATGATTCCATACGTTGCAATGTAACCATCGGGAGTGATAAAGAAACCTGAACCCAAAACACCGTAAGAGGCATAAGCATCCCCAATCCCATCAGTCCCACTAGGACCCTGGTAGAACGAAGGGAAGAAACCGAAACAACCGTTTACCACACGTACAATAGCTGGCTTCGTATAAGTTGCAAGCTTTTCACGTGCGTTTGGCTGAGCATTCTGCGCAACAGAGGGAAATTGAACAAGAGCCAGAGCTAGAGCAGTAAGTGAGATCCCTAGGTATCTAAGTATGGCAGGCATGATAAGACCTTCTTTAGATGCAGCTATTACGACAGTGTTGCAACCCCAAGCCTACTGAGAGCAGATATCCTGGAGCCTAGATTGCTCAAAGACCGAAACATTTAGTTCAATCAGACTTAAGCTAGCTGGATGAACTTGGGCTAATGCATCCGTCAGCTTATTTTGGTAGAAGAGCGCGAGTCTTGGGGGTACCTGCGCGGGCACTTCCAAAGCTGCTTCATCTGAGGCTACTGTCTTGATTAAATTCAGAAGTTAACTATACAGATCAATGGAACCGACCTCATACGAATCAATCGCTTTAGCCTTTGAACTCATTAGAGAACATTGCCATAGACTCACACAAACACATGCTTTAAACGCACAGCATCGAGATGATGCAGCTCCTCAAACAGGTACAGTTTTAGTGATCAGAATTATGCCTGATTTCTTTAAGACAGCTGAGAATATACTTAAAAACTTAATAATTGCTCTAGTTTGAGTACTTGAGAGTCAACTCAATGCGTTATGAATAGTACAAAGAGTCAAAGCACCAACACAACAGACTATAGATCAACTGTTTTAGTTATATAGGCTACTAAATTTTGCATTGGCTGTGGGTAGCTTTGCGAATTGAGTGAGACAGTATAAGATTTTAATGATCAAAGCTCAAATTTGAACTCGACTTTATCCATTTTGAATTAGAACCATTTTTGGCGGTGCGTGAATTGTAGGCAGGCTCTCAAACTTTTTCGGATGTCCGGCGCTTAACCAATATCAAGATAAAGTTTAGGAAAATCCGTCATGCTAGAAGCCCTGCTAATTGTGAGTTTCAGAAAATGGATAAAGTCGAGCTGAGAGGATGTCGGAAAAGATCCTAGCTTTGCTTTTAGGCGCCTCAGATCTCCCCTAACCCCTTTATTTAAGGGGGATCTTAAACGTTCAACTTCCTACTCTGGGACTTTTCAGATATCCTCTAAAAGCCGCAAATTAATCAAGCAGGTTATCCGAGTAGGTCATTGGCTCAAGTTTAGGTTTGCTCACGATTCTCATCACTTAGTAGCAAGGTAAAGATGGCAAAGGTCGCTTTGTTAGTTGGAGTTAGTGAATACGAACCGGGACTCAATTCTCTGCCCGGAGCTGTAAGAGACATTGAGGCAGTGCAGCGAGTATTGCGGCATCCAGAAATGGGCAGTTTCGATGATGTAAAAATGTTATCCAATCCTGATCCATTGGCGATGCAGGAGGCGATCGAGGCTTTATTTTTAGATCGCGCAAAAAATGATCTTATATTGCTGTTCTTTTCAGGTCATGGCATTAAGGACGAGAGTGGTATGCTATATCTCGCTACCCGCATTACCCGTAAACATCCCAAAGGTGAGCTGGTTAAAGCAACTGCTGTTTCTGCCAGCTCTATACATGATATTATGAATGGATCGCGCTGTAAGCGGCAGGTCGTGATTCTCGACTGTTGCTTCAGTGGAGCCTTTGCGGAGGGCATGAAAGCTAAGGATGACGGAGTTGTAGATTTGCAAACTCAGCTAGGGGGTGAAGGACGAGCCGTTCTAACTTCTTCAACCTCTACCCAATACTCCTTCGAGCAGCAAGGCTCAGACCTCTCAGTTTACACTCGCTACATTGTGGAGGGCATTGAGACAGGGGCAGCCGACACAAACAATGATGGTATTGTCTCAATTGACGAACTGCACGACTATGCTCGCAAGAAGGTTCAAGAAACTGCGCCTGCTATGAAGCCCAAAATCTATGCCGTAGAGGAGGGATTCAATATTCGTCTGGCTGCTGCGGCTGTGGGTGATCCCAAACTGCGCTATCGTCGAGAAATTGAACGCTTTGCTAGTCGGGGTGAAATTTCTTCTATCGGTCGCCGTGTCTTAGGCGAGCTTCGAGACAAACTGAAGCTCCTGCCCGAAGAAGTCGCTGCGATCGAAGCTGAGACATTAGAACCTTACAGAAAGTATCAAAAAAATCTGCAAGAGTATAGCCAAGCACTTTCGGATGCCACTCAACGTGAAACCCAGCTCAGTGGCTACACTCGTAACGAACTAAAGCGTCTACAAGAAGTTCTAGGGCTGAGAGATGAGGATGTAGAGCCAATTGAGTCTGAAATTTCCTCAAGGCAAGACATCAAGACAACTGAGGGAGAACAAAAGCAGATAGCAGAATGGTATGCCCAAGCTCTTATCTATTTGCGGGATGGGCAATGGGTAGAAGCCATTCAGTTGCTGGGTCAGATTAATGCCCAGCAAACTGGCTATAAAGATGTCAGTACTAAGCTACATGAAGCAAAACGCCAACAGCAGATCGCTGAGCTTACGGCCAAGGTGGAAGAGTCCTATGCCAGCCAAACTTGGGTTGAAAGCATTAAGCATCTTGAAGCAATCTTGGCGATCGACCCGGAAAATCAGAAGGTAAAGACGCGTCTTGATGATGCCAAACGCCAGCGGCAATTGGCTACTCTCTATGCTCAAGCTCGTAACTGGCACCGCGAACAGCAATGGCAGAGAGTTATTGATGTGTTTAGAGAAATTCGTGCTCTAGACACATCTTGCCCTGATCCAGATAATCTTCAAGAGCTAGCTCGACAGCGGTTAAGGGAAAAAGAGCGCCTCAACCAAGAGGGAAGAGTTGCTAAACTTCATAACCGGGGACAACTTTATATGAATGCTCAAGAGTGGCAAAAAGCAATAGAGGTTTTCGAGGAACTCGCCCAACTCAATCCGAACTACCGAGATACATCAGCCCTACTAGCAGAAGCTCAGCAAGAACTCAATCAGGGCAAACAAATGCTGCCTTTCATGGGGTTGATTGCTGCTGTCTGGGTAATCATTCTATTTCTTGCCAATCCTCTAGGTGATTCGGTGGCAGGAGGCATTGGTGGTTTGCTCACTGGATTAGCCATAGCATGGACAACGCAAGATGAAGCAGCAGATGTTATGTTGCAGCAGCTTTTGAAAATTCTTATGTTTGGCGTTGCTGGAGCCGTTGTAGGAAGTATTGTTTGGCTAATCATTCCAAACCTAGACAATTCCTCAATTCCAACAATAACTATTCCAATAGTTAAGGCCCTTATTAGTGCTGGTATAGGGATTTCAGCCCTACTTCTCTGGAAGCAGCTTGGTTGAATTACTTCAACACGCTAGTGGATTTCAGCAACAGGTCTAGAACATTACCTCTCCTAATAGCTTTGGAGATCTCAAAAGTTGAGTTCTGAGCCTATTGTAACTAGCCAAGCAAAACCTTGAAGGTAATCCCAGTCTGCTAGGGGGCAGCGAGTTGCATTTCATCTCATCACTTCAACTAGCAGTCTTACCATTGAGTTAGTACTTATTCAGAGCAGAGTATAAATTCTTGTATCAAAGCGGATTTTCTAAAGCACTGCAGTAGGCTACTATCATAGCCTACTGCAGTGCTTTAGGATTGGAAAAGTTTAGCAGTGAGTTCAGGGATATGCTGTACAAAAGATTGCGTAAACTGAATCAACCCACTTTCCTAGTTTTGCTTCGATGATTTCAACTGAAGAAGTGGAAAACTGATTAAATTACAAAGTTGATTATTCAACATTGAAAAGAAGTCGACGAACGTGGGTTGAATTTTTTCAGCCCGTTTTTCTCTACTGGCAAATCTGCTGATTATCAGACTGAGCTGAACCCGTTGAGAGCTCAAGATAATCCTTGACTTGAGTGCAGCCTTGCTCCACCAGTTGGTCAAAGTTCCATAACTTACTTACATCCCATATCCTGACGGTTTTATCAAACCCAGCAGTGGCTAACGTCTTGCCATCAGGCGTGAAGCTAAGATCTTTAACCTGATCGCTAAATCCAAGTAAAGTTCTGATACTAAGGTCGTCAATTGAATCGGGCTTTTTGAGTAAAGCCTGTATGGAATTGTTATCGACTCGCCAAAGTTTAACGGTTCTCTCTTCACTAGTAGAAGCAAGCAACTTACCGTCCGGGTTAAACTGGATGCGCCAAACTGCCTGTTGGTGACCAGTTAGAGTAGCAATGAGTTGTCCTTGTCGGCTCCATAGCCTGACTTTGCCATCCTCGCTGCCCGTTGCAAGAGTCTGTCCGTCTGGACTAAAGCTGACACTCAGCACTTCAGAGCCTTGATTAGGAATGGTGAGTATGTCCTTTCCATCCAATGCCCAAAGTTTGACAGTTCCATCACTACTGCTGGTAGCAATCATTTCAGGGCGGAAGGCAATTCCCCAAATACTCTGCTGATGAGCTTGAATCTCGCGAGGGAAAGGTCTGTCTGTACTCCAAAGGCGCAAGGTGCCCTTTGAGTCTCCTGCGGCGATCGTTTTCCCATCTGGACTGAAGCTAACCGCAAAATATTCTTGCTGAGTAAGCTTGGGACAGTTATTGCTGGCACAAGAGCTGAGTTCTTTGCTCGTTCGCTCTTTTAGATTCCAAAGCCGAACTGTTCGATCTGCACCGGCAGACACAAGTTTTTGACCATCTAGACTAAAACTAAGAGCGAAGATTCTATTAGTGTGCCCCTTCAATCTATGTTTGAAGCTCCCATCTGCATTCCATATGGCAATGGAACTGGTAATTCCAGCTTCTCCACCTGCCGCCGCAAGCATTTGCCCATCCGGACTGTACTTCACCGCCCACAGCGGGGTTTGTCCATCCAGGGCATCAGCTGGATTGCCTTGTAGACGCCACAGTCGAATGGTCTTATCCCAGCTAGCAGATACTAACGTTTTACCATCGCGACTTAAATCAAGTCCTGATACAACGCTAGTATGCCCTCGGAGAGTATTAAGTAAGGCAACACCGGGTGGCTCTCCTTGTTGAGCATGGAGCCGCCATAGTTTAATGGTGTGATCTTCACCTGCGGTAATGAGCGTTCTGTCATCTGAAAATCGGACTGCGCGTACGGGTCGCTCTTGATCGGGAAGCGATTTGAGCCGGAAGGTGTTGCCGTCTCGATACCAAAGTTTAATGCTGCCAAACTGACCCACGGCTGCCAGAACCTGCCCATTGGGGCTGAAATAAAGGTCATTTACCGGGGCTTTGTTATCAATCAGTTTTATTTGAAGTGCTTCATCTGGCTTCCACAATCGAATCTTTGAATCATTCCCACCGACTGCAATAGTTTTACCATCAGGACTGAAACTAACTGCTGAGATGCTACCCAGTTTCCAACTCTGGAGGAGCTTAAGGTTTTGCAGATTGAGATTCCAGAGTTGAAGTGTGCCGCTGCTTTCTCCAGCGGCGAGTGTTTCCCCATTAGGGCTGATGCTGATACTGGTTACGCTATTGTTATTTGACTGGCTTGCTGGTAAGGTTCCCAGTAGTTTTCCTTTGAGATCCCACAGCTTGATTGTTGTCTCACCTGCGGCCAATAGCGTTTTGCCGTCAGGCGTGAAACTGAGGCTGGTGATGAGTTTCTGAGCTGAGCCAAATTTAGCATCGGCAATGAGTTGACCATTGGATTGCGACAAATGGATAGTACCATCGGCACTGGCAGAAGCAATTAGTCCATCACGGCTGACGCTTACAGCCGTGACTCTGGCTTTATGTTCCTCAAGGCGATTGAATTCTTGAGCATCGTAGATGGGCTGTTGCAGCGCAAGCTGGGTTTGGTAGCGAGTATCACCATCGGGTGGAAAGAACAACTCTTTCAACTCACGTAATTCATGTGCAGATATAAGCGCCATCGAGAGGGCATCCAGTCCTTGATTCGCTGTCCAGCTCGCTCGGGCAGAGGCAGCATGTAATCGGACATCTCCCCGTTTTGCATTGCTGTAAGACCAAAATGCTGCTCCAGCCATTGCAGCCGAGAAAACGGCTGCTACTCCCAGAATTACACCGCTAATCCGAATGCGACGCTGAGCAATTCGAGCAGCATCTGCCAAAATTTGGTTCGCTTTTTTCTCGGCATCTAAAGCAATACGAGTCTGTTCTGCTTCAACTCTCTGCTGAGTTTCTCTCTGCTTGAGTTCTTCGCTGGCAGCCAGAAAACGATAGTCATCTGGATCAAGCTTCTTGCCGACGATCCATGCCTGTGAATCCTGTAAAGCTATCCCGCGCAGCAAACGGGATTCATCCCGGTATCCAGACTCAGTCCACGCTTTTAGAGCCTGATTATAGGGACGGACGGTGGCGAACTCATAATCGAGCCAGTCTTGATTGAAAATGGCGGCATAGATAGGATTGTAAACCTGTAACCGATCGCCCTGTCTAATCACCAGACCTGTGAGGAGAAGATCAAGTTGCTCGGTGCTACCGTTAGCTAGTAGCCCCTCGGGACGCAATACCTGCTGGTAGAGATCAAGTAATTGCCCGATTCTGTCACCGCTGTGGAGCAACAGCCGATCCTGCACAGTTTTTAAATGGGATGGTTCGTCTTGCGATGCCCAATGGTCAATTACTTTTGTTTGGACTAGAGCTTGCAGCCACACCGCTTCTTGTCTAGGAGGAATAGGAGTCTCGGCAGTGCTGACAAGTTTGCAAAGTCGCTGTGTTAGGAAAGGTTGCCCCCCTGACCACTCCAGGATAATTTGTAGCAAGCGATGAGGGTTATCTGTTTTGGAGGCGATGCCGGGAAGTAAAGGCTGGCTTTCCTCAAGCTGAAACTGGGTGAGTTGAATGCCGCGACCAATATTAAAGGGAGTCCGGCGCTTATCTTGAATCAGGTTGGCAGGACTGGCAACGCCAAGCAGCGTAAAGGTGAGACGACGGTAGTCGGGCTTGTCTGCACGATTGTTATAGCAGTCACGGATGACAGCAAAGAAATCATCAATATTAAACGGCAGGCTCAGGATGCTGTCAATTTCGTCAATGAAAATAACGATATTTTTAGGAACGAGCTTGAGCAGGATATCTTCAATGAAGCGAGAAAATCGTTGAACATTAGATAGGAGACTCAAGCTTGCCCACCAGTCCTCTAGATCGAAGCGATCGTATAAATCTAGGCTGCTGGTGATAGTGTCGATAATGCCTGCGTACCACTGCTCAGGAGTAATATCATCTGTGCCGATGCTGGTAATATCCACTGCTACACAGGCAATGCCTTCTCCCTGCAAGCGCTGCATAGTGCGTACCCGCAAGCTGGACTTGCCTACCTGACGCGAGGACAGAACATAGCAGAACTCTCCTGCCTTTAGTCCTTGATACAGATCTTCATCGGCTTGCCGGTAGACGTAGGTGGCTGCGTCTGTGGGTAGGCTGCCGCCGATTTGATAAGCATAGGTAGGAGAGACGGCTGTCATAGGAGATTTAAGCGATTGCCAGTTTACAAATTCTAGTTCAGAGATCCGTAGTTAGATATGACTGATAAAACGCAAGTTCTGTTTCTATTATCTGACTTGCTTTTCATTACTGTTCTTTATCTATACTTCCCTTAATCTGTTTTTTCCTATCTATACCTCTTTGCTGTTCGCATAGCTGACGCGTTTTGAGTCATCGACTTGCCATACCGCAAGACTGGTAATGTCGATCGCCACAGAGGCAATTTCTTCCTCTTGCAAGCGCTAGATGGTTCACGCTCGTAGCCTGGATTTGCCAACCTATTAGCACATACTCTGTCTGTTAAATTTTTAGCGGAAAAGCAAATTTTACTAGGGTTGGCACAGCAAAGTTCGCTTTTGAGATAGATTCTAGTATTGCCGTGAAATTCCTGGCTCTGGAGCTTGAGGCTCTGAACCTTGAGACTCCTGGCTCGGTTCCGCTAGCTGTGACTGAGAATCAATTTCTGAAGGAGGCTGATCAGAGTAATCTTCTAGTGCAGATTCTGGAATTATATCTGGCAAGATCATAACTTCTGGCTCAGATACGTCAGATAGCTCTGTTTGCGGTGCGTAGGGAGGTTCTGGAGTAGGTTCTGTTGGCAGGGGTTCCCAAGGTTCTGATATCTGAGGTTGTGAAATCTGAGGTTCTGGCATTATAGGTTCTGGCATTGTAGGTTCTGGCATCTGGGGTTCTACAGGATTAGGTCTTGACGGCTCAAGAGGTAGATTTTGGTCTCTGGAAATTCGCTCAATGATAGGGTCTGCGGCTGGAGTGGTTGCCTTTGACTTAGACTGGGGAGCTACATCATCTAAATCGACAGAACGATCGGGTTCTACTGCTACTGCTGGTGATGCTGGCTTTGAGGCTGGTGCCGGAGAAGCTTTGGGTTGAGTTTCTGTGGGAATTGAATTATCAGTTTGAGGGATTGAAGTTGTTGAGGAAGAACATGCGGCGATTGTAACTGTAAGTAGCAATACACTGAGTGTGAAGAGCGTGGTTTTCTGAAGGTAGTTATTCATTTGAACGGCTGGGTTCCTGTAATTATGATTCGGTTAGCACTACTGTGAATACTCGACACTTGAATGGCTTGAGGACAGGAATTAGGAGAACCAGAATGACTAGCAAGGTAATCTTTGAGCCATCGGCATCCTTGGTTTAAAAGATCATCTAAGCTGCTTACTTGCCAGAGTCTAACAGTGCCATCATCACCTGTTGAAATGACCTGCTTTCCATCCAAGCTAAAACTGATGCCTCTGGCTGCATGTTGATGCCCCCTATACTCTGCAAGCTGGCGTCCTGCTATCGTCCAGACTTTTACTAAGCCCTCATCCCCGGTGGTAGCGAGTAATTGACCGTCTGGGCTAAATCTGACCCGCCTGACTCTGCCGATATGTGCCCGGAATTCATCCAGCTTTTCTCCAGTGAGGCTCCACAGCACCACTTTGCCTTCTACGCCCGTAGTTACGATCGTGTGTCCATCTGGGCTAAATTGGATAGTGCTGATATCTCCTGAAGAAGTCTTGAATTCAGTAATTAGCTGCCCTGAATTTGTCCAAAGCTTAGCAACACCATCGTCGCCTGCTGCTGCGATTTGCTGGCCATTAGGACTGAAGCTGACACTCCACAGCCGCCCACGATCGCTTCCCCTAAATTCAAGCTGCTGATGCTCTTGTAAATCCCAAAGTCTAATCATGCCATCTGAACCAGCAGTCACTAGCCTCTGTCCATCGGGACTAAAGGCAAGAGTGCTAAACAATCCTACCTCTGCCTTCATCTCAGCACGCTGTTGACCAGAGAGGTCCCAAAGTCTAGCAGTGCCATCTGTACTAATAGTTGCGATCGATTTACCATCGGGACTAAAGTTAACGTTCAAGACGCGATCGGTGTGCCCTTTGAATTCCTGAAGCGGCTTACCATCAAGTGTCCACAGTTTGGCGGTACGATCGCTGCTAGCCGTTGCGATTGTTTGACCATCAGGGCTAAGGCTGAGTCCTGGCACAGGCTTCTGATGCGCCACGAATTGAAATGAAGGGGAGCCAGCGAGGTTCCATATTCTAACGGTTCGATCTTCACTAGCAGTAACTAGCCTTGTTCCATCTGGGCTAAAGTCGGTGCTGCCCACAAAATTGCTGTGCCCCCTTAGCTCTCTCAACAGTTCACCTTGCAAATTCCAAAGTTTTGTAATCCCTAACTCTCCAGAGGTGACAATCTGTTTGCCATCCGGACTAAAGCTGGCGCTCATTACCCAGCCTACATTGCCAGTGAGCTGAGTAATCTGCTTACCCTCAAGTGTCCACAGTTTGGCAGTACCATCTTCACTTGCTGTCAGAATCTGTTGGCCGTTGGGGCTAAAACGAACCTGTCGAATCAAGCCGGTATGAGCGTTAAATTCTGTAGGCTGTTGTTTGGCGAGGTTTAGTAAGTGCACTGTACCGTTTTTACCCGCTGTTACGATCTTTTCTCCGTCCGGGCTAAAATCAAGGCTTAAGAGTTCTCCCTGGCTGAGTTGAAAGCCTGGGAGCGGTTGTCCTGAAAGTGTCCAAAGCTTTACTGCTCCACTGCCACTGGCGATCGCCACCCTCTGTCCATCTGGGCTAAATTTCACGTTGTAAACAGGTTGTGGTTGCTTCTCAAATTCAGTTATTTCATCACCTAAAAGACTCCAGAGCCGTACCGTACCATCTTGACCTGCCGTAACAACCTGCTGTCCATCCGGACTAAAGTCAAGTGAATACAGGATCTTTTGCTTTCCAGAAAACTCGGATAGTTTTTGCCCCGATGCACTCCATATTCGGATCATCCCATCTTTACTGACTGTGGCAACTTTTTGTCCATCGGGACTGAATGCAGCAAATTGGATGCCTTCCGGATGCTGAAACACATTTTGCTCATGAATTTGAGACAAGATAGCCTGAAGTGCTTGCATTGGATTCACGACGGAGTACTGCTTTGATCGCTCCTCTCCAATCAGCTGCTTCAATTGGTATCCACTTTCGAGGGCGCCCAGCAACGATTCAATTTCATCTCCACCTGCAAACTGCTGAAGCGTTGCTAAACCAGCTTGCTCAAGACTGGCGGTTTCCTGAATTTTCTGCTGCTGCCCATAGGCATATTCGGCAGCTAGCCCAGCACCGATCGCCACACCCAGCGATACTCCTAAAAAAACAAAGCTGATCCGAATCCTACGGTTAGCTTTGACAGCAGCATCAGTCAAAATCTGGTTTGCTCTTTTTTGTGTGGCTAATTCGCTCTCCTGTGCCTTGAGTCTGATCTCTGCTTCCAGATTTTCAAGCTCTCTCGCCTTCTTTTCGGCAAGTAGTGCTCTCTCTGCCTCGCGTTTATCAATCTCCTGGCTAGCAGTTAAATATTGGTAATCGCGATCGCTCAAGCTCTTACTCGCTGCCCAAGCCAGCGCATCCTGCAATGCTTGCCCCCGCAGCAAGCGCGACTCGTCTATGCAGCTAGAAATCAACCACGCCGTCAAAGATTCTGAGTAAGGACGCAGTTCAGCCAACTGGCGATCGACCCAAGCCTGATCAAAAATCAGCGCATAGAGGCGATTGTAGATTCGTAAACAGCCTTCTCGACGCACAACCAACCCCGACAGACGTAGTTCAATCTGCTCTGGACTATCATCTACCGTAGCTCCTGTTGGCAAGCCATCCGGCGCAACAGGCGACTGCAAAATCTGTTGATACAGCCCCAGCAATCGTCCCACCCGCTTTTCATTCCACAGTAATCGATCGGCAATCGGCTTGAAGTGAGGCGGGTCGTCTTGCGTTTCCCAATGTTGAATCACCTTTTCCTGAACTAGGCGATCGAGGGATAATTGAGCCTTAAAGCCATCAAGGCTCAATTGTCCGATTACCAAACGACAGAGTCTTTGAGTTAAAAAAGGCTGCCCACCCGTCCAATAAAAGATGTTTTGCAATAGAGCTTCGGGGCGATCGCTTGCCCTAGCAAGTCCAGCTAGTAGATGCTGACTGTGTGAGAGTTCTAAGCCGCTCAGCTCAATGCCTTGACCCAGATTAAAAGGCGACTGACGGCGATCTTGAATCAAATCAGTGGGGGTAGCAACTCCAACTAGGGCAAACGTGAGGCGATTAAACTCAGAGTTTAGAGCGCGTTTGTCATAGCAGGTGCGGAGAATTGCAAAAAAATCATCGGTATTAAACGGCAGACTAAACACACTGTCGATTTCTTCCCAAAAGATGACGATCGCCCCTGAGATAAACTTGAGCAGCGCTTCTTCAAAGAACAGGCTGAAGCGCTGCACGGGCGAAATCAACGCATGGCTCTCCCACCAGGCTTCCAGGTCAAAGCGATTGGTTAGCTCAAAGCCATCGAGCAGGCGATCAAGGATGCCCGCATACCATTGTTCAGGGGTAATGTCTGACGTGCCGATTTCGGTCATATCGAGGACAGCACAGGTGATTCCTGCTGCCTGCAAACGCTGAATTGTACGAACGCGCAGGCTTGATTTACCCATCTGACGGCTGTTGAACACGTAGCAGAGCTGTCCGGATTTAAGTCCTTCGTAGAGATCGCGATCGGCCTGGCGCTCAACGTAAGTGGAAGCGTTAGCAGGGAGGCTGCCGCCGACTTGATACATATATGTAGGATGAAAAGTCGAACTCATAGCCCTGCCTCGTCATAGTTCAAGTCAAATCAAAGATTTTAATCACCAGATGATAATTTTTTGCAAAAATAGTTCTTATTTGCTTTCTCAAAAGCATCTATCCAGTCACAACTGCGCGATATAAGTTCATCTAAGTTTTCTATTTGCCACAGACGAACAGAGCCGTCATAGCTAGAAGTTGCGATGATTTGCTTTGACGAATCAAACGCCATGCCGCTAATCTTGCTTCGATGTCCCTTGAATTCAGCAGTTAGCTGTCCTGACCGAGTCCATACTTTGACCAGCCCGTCATCACCTACACTTGCAACACGTCGATTGTCTAGAAACATAACACTTCTTACCCAACCCCTGTGCGCCTTCCATTGACTGAGCTGTTCACCCAGAGAACCCCATAGTCTAACAGTACCGTCCATTCCTCCTGTGACAATTGCCTGTCCATCTGGACTAAATTTTGCACTTAAAACCCCACCTCGGTGTCCCTTAAATTCTGTAATTAAATTTCCTGATAGATCCCAAAGCTGAATTGGACTATCAACAATGCTGTAAAGATTAACTTGTAGTGTTCCTGCAATTAGTAAGGATTTTGTATCAGGACTGAAGTCCATGCTGTAAACACTGATTTTTCCCTCAGTTCCTAAGGAAGGATTCCACTCTTTAATTAACTGATCTGTAGCCTGGTGCCAAATTTGAATCACATCATTTGAGTCGCTTTGTGTCGCAATAGCTAAATGCTCGCCATTGCCACTAAAGCTCACGTTGTAAGCACTGTACTCAGCAATCTTTTCGCCAGACATGTTCCAAAGCAACACCCGCTGAGGAGAAGAAGTAGCTACATATCGTCCATCTGGACTAAAACTAACCCCTTGCACTCCTCCCCGTATAGCTTTCCATTCCCTCAATTTTCTGCCAGATAAGTCCCAAAAGCTCACTTTTCCACTTAGCTCACCTGTCACTAACTGCTGACCATCAGGGCTAAAATCAAGGGTATCAAAAATGTTTTGATTGCCAGAAGAACTACCTTTAGGAAATCGATTAGATGAAGTTTTGAAGATATGTCTGCTATTGAGTAAACTCCACTCTCCAACTCTGCCAAGAATACAGATCTTGGAGCTATCTACTTGAATGCCCCAATCACTACCGAAAACAGGAGCATCTTCCTCAAATGGATATAGCCAAGTTGCCTTTGGTTCTACCAGAAACTCTCCCCATGCTTCCCCCGGTAAATCAGGATGATACAGCTTAATTGTAATTACTTGATTGGATTGATTCTCTAACCAAATCCTACCAACTCGATTGTCGTCAAATAATGCTGATGCAACCCGTTCTGGATAGAGTCCAGGAGCATACAAAGAAACGCATCGTACGTCATTTTCCGGCTCTTGAGATTTTGAAAGGGCAATAAAGCTATTTGAGTTGAAGCGTTGTCCAGATAAATTCCAAAGTCTTGCAGTACCATCAGTTCCTGCTGAGACAAGCTGCTGATTATTAGAGTTGAACTGAACATTCAATACGCCACCCAAATGCCCTTTTAATTCAGCTATTTGCTGACCAGATATATTCCACAGCTTCACTATTCCATCATCTCCAGCAGTCGCAAAAGACTGACTATCTGAGCTAAAGTTGATATCTCTTGTCCAGCCCTTATGTGCCTTTAAAGTAAGGAGTGGTTGCCCATTTTGATCCCACAATTTGACAGAACCATCACTTCCGGCTGTGGCAAGCGTTCTTCCATCTGGAGCAAATTGAGCGCTCAAAATGGCACCTTGATCACTTGCAAACTCTATAAGTTTTCGCCCAGACCAATCCCACTGCTGCACTTTACCTTCAAGTCCTGCTGTGATAAAGCTTTGATCATTAGGTTTAAAGTTGATGCTGTAAAGCTCTTTTTCAGAAGCTTGCCAAGATGCTTGTTGTTGACCAGCTATATTCCACACTTTAGCTATTCCACCGCCAACTGTAACAACTCGCTTCTCGTCGGAGCTGATTACTACAGCTTGAACAACTTCCTGATGATCATATGTGTTTAAAACCTCTCCAGACAAATTCCATTGCCTAGCTACACCATCATCACCGGCTGTCAAAATAAACCTTCCAGTGGAACTAAAGTTCATGTCTAAGATACTGCGATGGTAGCGCTCAAACGTCTTTATAGGCTGCCCTAGGACATCCCATAATTTAACTACTCCGTCTGAACCAGCTGTCGCAATTAATCTGCCATCTGGACTGAATCTGACCCTTCTTACCCAACCTTGATGTCCAAGGAGTTGGTTCTGCTCGGAAATATTGTCGAGTATTTTTTGAAGCGCTAATAATGGACTAAATGCTGGAGATTTGTCAAATACACCTTGTGATTTCACTAGCTCCTGTAAAGCTGTTCCGCTCTGTATCGCCGTTAACAAAGACTCTAATTCTCCGGACTCAAATTGTTGTAAAGCAACATTCCCTAATTGGTTAATTGCATTTCCTTGAAGAGTAATCTGAGTAGTTTGCTGTGATTCTACAGCTTTTTGTCGTTCCTCACCAGCTTGTGCTCTAGCTTGCTGAGCTAACATCTGAGCAGCTTCTGTATCTTTCAGTAACTGTTGCAAGTCCCCTTGAAGTTTACCCCTTTCCTGTTGTGCGGTTCGTAATTCCTGCTGTGCTTTATCACGTGCCTCCTGTACTAACTGCTGTTGCTGCTTTGCCTGATTAATTTTTGCCTGAGCTGCTTGTGTCTCCTGTTTTGCTTGAGCAATTTGCCTTTGAGTTTGGTTACGAGTACTAGAAAGTTCCCGCTGTGATTTTTCGATCTGCAATTCGTTGCTGTGGATAGTTTCTTCTGCATTTTGAATTTGACTTTGAGCTTCGACAATAGATTGTCTACCCCACCAACCAGCTAACATTGCTAAAGCCAACGCTGTGATTAAAATATAAACACCAAAGCGTATTCGTTTTCTGGCTTTACGGTTAGCACTTGTCAGTAACTGATTTGATTGCTTCTCGACATCTAAGTTACGTTCAAATTCTGAGCGTTCTAGACTTCGACTAGCATCTAAAAAATGGTAATCTTGATTGCTGAGACTTTTATTAGTTGCCCAACTCTGAGCATCAACTAATGCCTGCCCCCGTAGCAAGCGCGACTCATCTGTAAAACCAGACTCCACCCATGCACTGAAGGTCTCTGCATAGGGGCGCAGATTAGCTAGCTCCTGATCTACCCATGCCAGATCAAACACCGCAGCATAGATTAAGTTATAGATTTGTAGCCTGCCCTCTTGCCGCACCACTAGCCCTGATAGTCGCAGTTCCATCTGCTCTGGGCTATCGTCTGCTGTCACGCTACCTCGCTGAAACACCTGCTGATATAGCCCTAAAAGCCGCCCCGTCCGCTGGGCGTTGCTGTACAAAATCCGGTTACGAATGGTCTTTAGATGCTCTGGCTCATCCTGGGTTTCCCAGCGATCGATCACTGTATTTTGCATCAGATTCGCCACCCAGTCTGTTTCGGCTCCAGCCGCGATCGGGAAGGAGGATGCCATCACCAATCGACAGACTTTCTGGGTCAAAAAAGGTTGTCCACCTGTCCATGCCAAGATTTCTCGTAGCACTGACTGCGAATCTTCTGCCTTGGTTGCTAATCCCGGTAGGAGTGGCTCTGCCTCATGCAAACTAAAGCCCGTGAGTTCGATCGCCCGTCCAATATTGAATGGGGTGCGTCGCTTATCCTGAATCAAGTCTGATGGCGTTGCAACGCCAATCAACGCAAAGGTCAGCTGACGATATTCGAGCTGATTGGCGCGATTGTTGTAGCAATCCCGAATCACCGCAAAAAAATCATCAATGTTGAACGGCAAACTCAAGACGCTGTCAATCTCATCTACAAAGATGACAATTGCCTGACCTATCTGTGCTAGGAGGATGTCTTTCAGAAATCTACTGAACTTCTGGACAGGCGACAGTAAGCGATTTTCCTCCCACCAAGCAGAAGAATCGAACGTGTTGTAAAGCTCAAATCCGTTGATTAGCGTATCAATCACGCCAAAGTACCACTGCTCTGGTGTAATATCTGAGGTGCCGATACTGGTAATGTCGATCGTGGCACAGGCAACGTCCTGCGCCTTCAGACGCTCTTCTGTACGAACACGCAAACTCGATTTTCCCATCTGTCGTGCGTTGAGAACATAACAAAAGTCACCATTTCTCAGACTTTCGTATAAATCTCGATCGGCTTGACGGTAGACATAGCTTGGAGCATCGACGGGTAAGCTTCCTCCAACGTAGTAAGTATAGATAGAGGAAGGGACAGTGCTCATTAATTGGCTCCTAAGCGATCGCGAAAATAGACTTTATACAAGTTACAAAGTGGAATCACGTTGTTTCCAGAAAGTTCTACTAACCCCATGCTACGGAGCTTAAAGGCGTAGTTTTGATCTAACTGCACGGGTTCATCTGCCATCACAACTCGACGCATAGCAGCAGATAAACTAGAATCTTCTCTCAAATTATGAAGGTGACGGCTGAGATGGTCGCCATACAGCCCCTCTTCGGTATAAGCCACCTGCAAATATTTCTCTAATGTTAGGTTTCCTTTCGCAATATCGTAAAGGGCTTTCCGCAACAGATAGGGATGTCCATCCGCAACACTCATCAACTGCTTGACTTGCGCCATTGACCAGTTCAAGCCGTGTAGCCTGACTAGCTCCGTAACCTGTGGTTGGGTAAGTTCGGGTAGATCAATCGGTAGTCCGACATTAAAAGGAGATTGATTGATGTTGAGCGGAATATAAACTTCCTTCGAGTGGGCAATAACTAGACGAAGTTTCTTCCAGATTTCTTGGTTTTTGCCCTGTTCATGCCAAACACGCAGCAGGCTAAAAAAGCCATCAGCGATCTCCAAGTGTTGAAAGACCTGATCTACTTCATCCAAGCCTAGTGTCAAGGAACCCGAAACTTCCTTGAGAAGGTATCGCTGGAAATAGTTTGTACATCTTACCTTGGTGCTGAGCATAGGCTTCCAGTGGTCTTCTAGCTTGTCTTCTAACTCCAATGCATCCGTAACAGTTCGACAAAACCATTGCAGAAACTTATCTAAATCTGTTAAGACTTTTGGATCAACGAGCTGGAAGTTGATGTATCCGGTTTTATGCCCAATTTCTTCAGCACGGTGCAAGATTCGCTGCTGTAAGGAGGTCTTACCCATCTGTCTTGGTGCCTTGATCCGGATGAGTGCGCCCGGTCTTAAGACGGCCTCATAGCACTCTTGCTCAATCGGTGGGCGATCGATATACAGGGGTGAATCAGTGCTAATTGAACCCTCTGGTACGTCAATAATGAATGGAAAAAGCTCGAAGTCCCGAACCGGACCCAGTGGAATAGCAACCAGTTCTGGCAAAAGCTCGATCGGTTCAATAACTTCAGGTTCTTCGCTCTTGCGCTTCAAAATCGGGGTGGGGATATCAGAGAAGCCTTCCATCCCAATATTGCTACAGCCCCAGTTGTAGGCAGATTCATAAAGTTCACCCGATCCTAGGGCATTATAAAAGCCAAATGAAAATGCCCTTGCGACTCCATCGCCTACCTTCTGACTGGTGCCAATTACATATGGAATATATCGGGCAATGGCTGCTGCTTGCTGCTCAGAATAGCAGGCATTTAAAACAACACATTCCACAAAACTTTCAACCAGTTTGAATACCGCTGCCAATGCGACCCCATTTACTAGCCTGGCTTGACCACTCGCGTCTTCAAAGACAAGTCCGGCTTGGTCAACACCATGACCTGCAAAGTGCACAATTTGGGGTTTAAACTCTAAAAGGGCAGACTGAATATCTCTCGTCTGTGCCGCCATCTTAATCTTTAAGACAAACTTATCTCGCTTTTGTGCTCTTTCCAGTTCGGCACTGATCTCCTTGACCTCTGTTTCTAAATCAAGGCGATCGGAGTTTGCAGGATTTGCACCCAAAAACAAGATGGTCGTCTTTTTCCTTTTAGCTGAGGGAGGCATAGTTCACTCTGGCTTGATTTATGTAAAAATTACGTCTCTGTTTACTGCTTGACATCTGATGAAACAGCAGTCAAGTAGTCTAACTGCTCCCTGCCCAAACGTTCCAAATAAGCTAAAAAGTTATTCACACCAGATAGTGTGTTCACCAGCCTTAGTGGGCTGCCTCTGCCCTATCCCCCATATAATTGCGTAATATAAGTTGCCCAATCTTAGCTTTAAGAGTGACCGATCGCTGCAAACAAAACTTTTCCTTAAGAAAAAGCTTTTCGGAGACGCATGAAACCTTCCTCGCTTTGTTGCTTCTAACGGTTACTTGATTGATTCATAGTCGTAGCGCGAACTCAGTCAATTTTTGCATTTCAAAACAGGAATTAAAGAGTCTGGAAGCGGCGCAGGGGAATCATCCGGTAGAACAACAGATAGCTTCCGAGCAATGCCACCACCAGCTAGCATTGTCTGGATTGCCTGTTTTCCCTGCTCAAAAGCTGCTTCGATCGACAAGCCGTCGCCCAACCCCTCGTAAAATCCAACGGCAAAAGTAATGGCGACATCATCTCGCACAGCCTGCTTCATTCCAATTACGTAGTTAATGTGTTGAACGATCGCTTCTGCCTGCACTTCCGCATAGCAAGCATTTAGCAAGACGCACTCTACGCGATCGGCAAATAGCGCAAACAAGCCAGACAGAGCTTCTGAGCTAACCAGCTTAATTTGCCCCATCACGTCCTGAAACACTAGACCTGCATCGCCTTCGCCATGCCCTGAGAAATGCACGACGTGCGGCTTCACCTCTAGCATGGCTCGTTGTATATCTCGCGGCTCCACTGCCCATCGCTGCTCTAACTGAAACCGATTGCGAAATTTCGATCGCCGCAATCCATCTTCAATATCACGCACTTCGCGATCGAGCCTCAAACGGCCGGTACTTTGAGGGTTGGCAGCAAGGATTAGGATAGTTCTTTTCATAGAGCAGCAGTTCGGGGTTGAAGGTCGCAGAAAACTAATTAACCGGATAGGCTCTGAATGCAATTATTGAGTTTCGATGCCATCACAGAGGTGTCTGTCGTTTGAGGAAACGGCAATATTGTTCGTCAAATACCCTTTTAACCAGGTGCAACTTTTACTCAGAAGAGCATCCAGCTTAGGAATCTCCATTTCTTCCTTCTCCATTTGCCAGGTTTTGATAGAGGTATCATTTCCAGCCGTTGCAAGTCTCTGACTATCTGGGCTAAAAGCTACATCTAAAATCACGTTGCTGTGGGGTATGGTTCTCAGCAACCGACCTTCTAGGTTCCAAATCTTGACTGTACTGTCATGGCTGGCGGAGGCAATCAGGCGACCGTCCGGTGAGAACATAGCGCTACTGACCCAGTTAGTATGTCCTGTTAAAGTTTTCAACAGGCGACCCTCCAAACTCCAAAGAACTGCGGTATTGTCATAGCTTGAAGAGAGTAGCATTTGACCATCTGGGCTAAAGTCAACTCGTGAAACCCAATCTTTGTGAGCCTTGATTGTTTTCACTAAACTGCCGTCTTTCCAAAGTTTAATGGTGCCATCCCGACTTGCCGAAGCCAGCATTTGACCATCTGGGCTAAACTGCACGCTCAGAACGGGTTGCTGATGTCCGGTTAATGTTTTAAGCCAAGTTCCATCTGTCTTCCAAAGTTTAATAGTTTTGTCGTCGCTTGATGTCGCTAGAATTTTGCCGTCAGGGCTGAAGCTCACACTCCTAACCGATATAGTATGACCCTTACAATCCTTGGTATTTCCCGGACAACTCTCGATCGTTTTCAGTAAGGTGCCATCACTCTTCCATAATTTCACCCGGTTGTCAGTTGCGACTGAAGCCAAAAGCTGGCTATTGGGAGAAAATCTAACGCTATTGACAATATTACTATGCCCTGCACAGCTTTTGGCTTCTGGTAAACAACCTTCCAAGGTCTTGAGCAGGGTTCCATCTGATCTCCAGAGTTTCACCGAATTATCGGCTCCTCCCGAAGCCAAAAGTTGACCGTTAGGAGAGAAACTGACGCTCTTTACACCGTCAAGATGTGCCCGTACTGCAACCAGAGGCAAAGGCTCAGCTTTCCAAAGCCTTGCTGTTTTATCGTAGCCAGCAGAAACTAAAGTTTTGCCATCGGGCGAGAAACTGACGCCTGTAACGGGTCCATTATGCCCCCTAAAAGTTTTCAGCAATAGACCATCTGCCGTCCAGAGCTTAATGGTACTATCAGAGCTAGCCGTCGCAAAGAAACGTCCGTCTGAGCTAAAGTTAACGTTCTTGACTACATCTAAATGGCTATTGAGTGTTTTAATCCAGGTTCCATTAGATTTCCACAATCGCACCGTACTATCTGCACCTGCCGACACCAGGAATTTTCCATTGGGGCTAAAGCTCAGTCCTTGAACTAACGCGTAATGTCCTCGGCAATTTCCAGCATTTTTATCTCCTTCTTTACATCCTTCAATCGTTCGTAACAGGAGGCCTTTTGTACTCCAAAATTTAATTCGTTTGTCTTCACCAGCAGAAGCAAGGATTGTGCCATCAGGATGAAAACTAACGCCCAGAACCTCGCCTTTATGACCTTGGCAAGATTTCTCAGTACTGACACAGGTCGGAAAAGTTCTGAGCAAACGCCCGTCTTTCACTTGCCAAAGCCTAAGAGTGCCATCAGCACTGGCTGAAGCAATCATTTGACCATCTGAACTAAACGCAATACTGTTGACGCGATTGCTGTGTCCTGAAAGCGTCTTGAGTAACCGTCCATCTGCCACTCGCCATAGCTTAATTGTCCGGTCGTGACTGGCTGAGGCGATCGTTTGACCATCTGGGCTAAACCGGATGCTGACGACCCCATCGGTGTGCGCGGTCAACGTTCTGAGCAACCGTCCTTCGGGGTTCCAAAGCCGAATTGTTTTGTCGAAGGCTGATGAAGCAATCATTTTGCCATCCGGGCTAAAGCTAACGCTCCATAAGTCGGCTTCATGACCTTGTAGACGATTCCATTCCTGAACCCCATAAATCGTCGCCCGCATTTGGTCTTCTGTTTCTGCTTGAATCTCAGGCTGTGTTCCCAGCTTAGACAAACTCTCTCCAGCCCTGACGCTCGACTCTAGCGCTTCGAGCTGTTTATTTGAAAGGAGCTGGGAGTCTGACAAGGCATTTAGGGCTTTAATTTCAGAGGTTTGGGCCTGATTTCGCTCAAAGCCGAGCTGAACGCTGAAGATCGCCATTGCCAACGCTGCAGCTAGTAAACCGACCATCGCCACCATTCTTATTTGAGATTTAATTCTGTATTCAGCAGCTTTCTTAGCCTGCTTTTCAGCTTGTAGCGTCAGTTGCACCTCCTGTCTATCCAATTCCTGAGCAGCCCTTAAAAACTGATTATCAACATTGCTTAAACTTTTACTGGCTGACCAGGCTAAAGCCTCTTGCAAGGCCTGCCCTCGCAGTAGACGGGACTCATCTTGAAAGTTCGACTCCTCCCATGCCTCTAAAGCTTCGGCATAGGGACGCAAGGCTGCTAATAAGTTAGTTGTCCATTCTTGGTTAAAGACTGCTGCATAAATGCGGTTATAGATTTTCAGGTGTTCCCTTTGCTTCATAACCAACCCCGACAGTCGTAGTTCCATTTGCTCGGGACTATCATCTGCTAGAACTTTGCCCTGCCTCAAAATCTGCTGATACAACCCCAGCAACCGCCCTGTTCCTCGAGAAGAGCTGTAGGTAATCCGATTGCGAATTGTTTTGAGGTGTTCAGGTTCATCCTGAGACTCCCAGTTGTAGATGACAGCGTGTTGTAACAGATTGGCAAGCCACTCCTGTTCGGCCCCGGCAGTAATAGGAAAAGCTGAGTCTCGCACCAACCGACAGACTTTCTGAGTCAGAAACGGCTGTCCGCCTGTCCAATTGAGAACCTCTCGAATCATAGCCTGTGGGTTCTCGGCTTTTGTGGCGAGACCCGGTAGAAGCGGATCAGCTTCAGATAAGCTAAAGCCACCTAGCTCGATCGCCTGCCCAATATTAAAGGGCGTACGGCGTTTGTCTTGAATCAGATCCGAGGGAGTAGCAACACCAATGATTGCGAAGGCTAAGCGGCGATAATCGGGTTGATCAGCTCGGTTGTTATAGCAGTCACGGATAACGGCAAAAAAGTCGTCGCTGTTAAAGTCAAGGCTTAAGATACTGTCAATTTCATCAATGAAGATGACGATGTTGCCAGAGAGTTGCTGCAGCAATACTTCACCCAGAAACTTGTTAAACTTCCGCACTGGAGAAATCAGCGGATGTTCTGCCCACCAAGCTTCTAGGTCGAAGCTCTCAGTCAGGTTAAAGCTGTTGATTAAGCTGTCAATGACTCCGCCATACCACTGTTCTAGCGTGATGTCTGCCGTGCCAATGCTGGTGATGTCAATCGCCGCACAGTCAATGTTCTCAGCTTTGAGCCGCTGCATTGTCTGAACCCGGAGGCTCGATTTACCCATTTGTCGGGCGTTGAGGACATAGCAAAACTCGCCTGACTTCAGGGCTTCATAGAGGCTGCGATCGGCTTTTCGGTGAACATAAGAGGGGGCATCTATCGGCAAGCTGCCGCCAACTTGGTATGGGTATGAGGGGCTAGGGACAACGCTCATAGAAACTTAGGGGTATAGAGTTTTTCGGGTGCCTTGTTTTATCTGCTTGAATTTGGAGCCGCCATTAATTGATTTGGTAATTGAGTAGAAGCTTGGCAGGACTGCGAAACATTTTGTGCCTCGGCATGAGTTGCTAAATAATTATTGAGCCAGCCACAACCGCGTTGAATTAGATCTTCTAAGCTATACAGTTGCCATAACCGCGCAGTTTGATCGATCGATCCCGTGACAATCTGCTGTCCGTCGGGACTAAAGCTGGCGCTGTAGACGGCTCCCTGATGACCTGGGAGTTCTAGGATTAAATCTCCTGTCCGACTCCACAGTCGCACCGTGCGATCGTCTGATGCAGTTGCAATCTGCTGACCGTCGGGACTAAAACTGGCGCTCCAGACGACTCCTTGATGACCTTTAAACTCCTGAATCAGTTCTCCCGTCAGACTCCGTAGCCGAACAGCTCCACTATTGTTTGACGTAGTGACAATCTGTTGACTATCAGGGCTAAAGCTCACACTCCAAACAGCTGCCTCTCTCTCTGCAAACTCCTTCACCAACTCTCCGGTGCGGCTCCAGAGTTGAACAGTACTATCGTCTGAGCCAGTGGCAATCATCTGACCATTGGGACTAAAACTTACGCTGTTAACCCCACTATGATTGCTCTTCAATTCAGTGATCAGGTCTCCAGTTACATTCCACAGACGAGCCGAGCCATCTCTTGATCCGGTGACAATCTCTCGTCCATCGGGGCTAAAGCTGATGCTCCAAACGCCTGCTTGATGCCCTTTAAACTCATGAAGCAGTTCTCCCGTCACGCGCCATAATCGAGCTGTGCCATCATCGGACGCGGTGGCAATCTCTCGTCCGTCTGGGCTAAAACTGACGCTTCTTACCCATTTTTGATGCCCCTTAAACTCATGAAGCAGTTCTCCCGATCGACTCCACAGTCTGGCAGTACTATCTCCCGCAGCAGTAATAATCTGTTGACCATCAGGGCTAAAGCTGGCGCTCCAGACCGCTTCCTGATGTCCCTTCAGTTCATGACTTGACCCTTCCGATCGACTCCACAATCGAGCAGTGCCATCGCCTGAAGCAGTGACAGCCTGTTGACCATCAGGACTAAAGTTGACGCCCCAAACACCTCCCTGATGTCCCTTAAATTCCTGAATTAAGTCTGCCGATCGACTCCATAGTCGAACCGTCCGATCTTCAGAAGCAGTCACAATCTGTTGTCCATTAGGGCTAAAGCTGATGGCATACACGGCTCCTTCGTGCCCTTTAAATTCTTGAATGAGTTCTCCCATCAGGTTTGATAGCCGAGCGGTATTATCATCGGAGGCAGTAGCGATCTGCTGCCCATCGGGGCTAAAACTGACGCTCCAAATCAATTTCTCATGCGCCTTAAACGATCGAATCTGTTCTCCAGTTTTGTTCCACAGCCGCACTGTCCCATCTCCTGATGCAGTTGCGATCGTCTGTCCATCAGGGCTAAAAGTAGCGTTCCAAACGCCCTCTTCATGCCCTTTAAATTCCTGGATGAGTTCTCCCGATCGACTTGATAGTCGAGCGCTGCCGTCCAATGATGCCGTGATAAGCTGCTGCCCATCTGGACTAAAACTAACGCTGCTAACGGGCGCTTGAGAGCCCTGAAATGTTGCAATTAATTCCCCCGATCGCTGCCACAGGCGAACAATGCCATCCTGTGACCCAGTGGCGATCTGCTGTCCATCGGGGCTAAAGCTGACGCTCCAAACGCCCACCTGATTTCCTGGGAACTCTTGGATAAGTTTTCCCGATCGCTGCCATAATCGCGCCGTTCCATCTCCAGAGGCTGTAGCGATCGTCTGTCCATCTGGGCTAAAACTGACGCTCCTAATCCACTGACCATGCCCCTCAAATTGGTTCTGCTCGCTGAACTGCTCGGGCTGATACAGGTTTCGGTACAGTACTTTCTGCAACGTAGAAAAAGGACTAAAAGCTGGATAATTCTGCAATGGAGCTGCTCCAACAATCTGCTTAAGCTGCTCCGCCAAGGGAAGCACCGCAGACAGGGCCTCAATTTCCCCAATTTTGGCACCATTGGCATCTAATCGGCGCGAGATTGACGTTCCTTCCCGCTCTAACGTCGTTCCTTGCCGAGCGGTCGCTGTCTCACGTTGAGCTGCTGCTGTTTCACGTTGAGCCACTACATAAGCCAAAGCCGCCTGTTGCTGATACTGCTGTGCCACTTGCAGGCTTGCCTTAGCTTCTTGTACCTGCTGCTGAGCCTGCTGTTGATTTTGCTCGGCTTTAGCAGCCTGAAGCTGCGAACTTTGAAGCTGTTGTGTTGCTGCTGCTACCCGTTGCTTGGCAGTTTCTAGATTCTGGTCAGCCAGCTGTAGCTTTTTTTCAGCCAGCTGCTTGCGCCCCTCCGCTCTCTTTAGAGCCAAATCTGCCTCCTGCTGAATCTTTTGCTTTTCCTGCTCAAGCTTATTTTTGTCTTGTGTTGCTGCTGCTACCTGCTGTTTAGCGGTTGAAGTGCTTTGCCAGGCAGTAATTACAGCTACGATCGCCCCTGCTAATGTTGCTGCCAATATGACTGTCCCTAACCAAACGCGACGATTGGCTTTCTTGTTTGCCTTTGCCAACAGCGATCGCGCTGCTGATTCGGCTGCTAAGCGGGTTTCCACATCTCGGCGATCGATCGTCTGACCTGCTGCTAAAAACTGATAATCCAGATCGCTTAAGCTCTTGCCTGCTGCCCATGACTGAGCATCAACGAGCGCCTGCCCACGGAAGAGGCGCGACTCGTCTTCATAGCCCGACTCTACCCACGCAGATAGCGCTTCACCATAGGGACGCAAATTTTCTAGCGATTGGTTCACCCAATCTAAATCAAACACCGATTCATAGATACGGTTATAAACCTGTAGCTGCTCATCCCGCTTGACAACCAGCCCAGATAGCCGTAGCTCCATTTGCTCTGGACTGTCGTCTGTAGGAATGCCTCCTTGCTGCAAGATCTGCTGATAGAGCCCTAGTAGCCGCCCTGTTCTTTGGGCACTGCTGTCCATAATCCGTGCTCGAATTGTTCTTAAATGTATGGGTTCATCCTGCGATCCCCAGTTGTGGATCACGGCATGTTGAAGCAAGTTGGCAATCCACTCGCCTTCAGCACCTGCAGCGATCGGAAACGCCGAATTCCGCACCATCTGACAGACTTTCTGCGTTAGAAATGGCTGCCCGCTCGTCCAGCTGAGAATCTCGCGCATAACCGTCTGCGGATTCTCAGCTTTGGTCGCAAGACCCGGAAGTAAAGGGTCTGCCTCGGACAAGCTGAAGCCACTCAGCTCAATTGCCCGACCAATATTAAATGAAGTCCGGCGTTTGTCCTGAATTAGGTCTGAGGGAGTGGTTACACCAATGATGGCAAAGGCTAAGCGACGGTAATCAGGCTGATCAGCTCGATTGTTGTAGCAGTCGCGGATAACGGCAAAAAAGTCGTCGCTGTTGAACTCCAAGCTCAGAATGCTGTCGATCTCATCGACAAAGATAACAACGTCACCAGGAAGGGAGCAGAGCAACACCTCGCCCAAAAATTTGCTGAACTTCTGCACTGGAGAAATCAGCGCGTTGGCTTCCCACCATGATCCCAAGTCGAAGCCATTATAAAGCCGAAAGCTGTTGACCAAGCTATCAATTATCCCAGCGTACCACTGCTCTGGCAGCATATCTAGAGTGCCAATGCTGGTAATGTCGATTGCCGCACAGGCAATGCCCTCGGCTTTCAGGTTCCGCATTGTCTGTACCCGCAAGCTGGATTTCCCCATTTGGCGGGCGTTGAGAACGTAGCAAAACTCGCCTGATCGCAGTCCTTCATAAAGCGTGCGATCGGCTTGACGGCTGACATAGGAGGGTGCATCTACAGGAAGGCTGCCGCCTACTTGGTACTCATAGAGGGGTTGGGGAGCACTCACACTTTGACTCCTAACTGATCGCGGAAGTAGTCACGGTATAGATTGCACAGAGGCATGACGTCGCTGCCGCGTAGCTCTACTAGCCCCATGCTGCGCAGCTTAAAGCTTTGAGTTTGATCAATCCGCACTGGCTGATCGCTGGCAATCACTGTCTTCATGGCTGCTTCGAGCTTGGGATCGTTCTGCAAGTTGAGTAGATGCCGCCGTAGATGGTCATAAAAGGGGCCAGCATCAGTAGCAGCGATCTCCAGGAAACGCGGCAGAGTGATATTGTCACTGGCGATCTCATAGAGCGCCCTTCGCAGCAGATAGGGATGCCCATCGACAACGTTCTTCAACTGCTGAATTTCACGATCGCCCCAGTTCAGCTGATGCCGGTGCACAAGTTCGCTAATCTGCGCGGCGTTGAGTTCAGGTAGCTCGATCGGTAAGCCGACGTTAAAGGGAGATTGGTTGATATTGAGTGGAATGTAGACTTCTTTAGAATGAGCAATCACCAGGTGGAATTTTTTCCAAATATCATCGTTTTTACCGTTCTCATGCCAAACTCTCAGCAAGCTAAAAAAGCCGTCGGCAATTTCCAGGTGTTGGAACACTTGATCGACTTCATCTAGTGCCAGCGTTAGCGATCCCGGAATCTCTTGGAGCAAATAGCGCTGAAAATAGTTACTGCATTTGTTTTTGCTGCCCAAAATTCCCTTCCACTGAGTGGCTAGCCTATCTTCTAGCCCCAGTGCATCAGCGACGGTGGCGCAAAACCACTGTAAGAACTGGTCAAGGCTGGTCAGAAAATCGGCATCGACTGACTGAAAATTAATATGTGCCGTGCGGTGTCCCTTTTGGTTGGCATGTTGCAAAATTCGCTGCATCAATGACGATTTACCCATCTGCCGGGGAGCCTTGACGCGAATCAAAGCGCCAGGTTTAAGGATAGTCTCAAAGCAGTTTTCTTCGATGGGCGGACGCTCAACATATAGCTGCGAGTCTAAGCTCACCATACCTTCGGGAACGTCAAGTTGGAGGGAGGCTTGAGCTGGAGGGAGAGGAGCAGCCTCTTCGACTACTACCAGTGAGCGTGGATCGTTCACTGGAATGGGTGGAGCGACACTCATAAGGGGCTGAATTAGAGCACCCGAATCTAGTTTCCGTCGTAGAACGGGCGTCAAATCTTCGGGGATGCCCGCCAAGCTAATGCTGATACAGCCATTCTCAAAGGCAAACTCGATCGATTCTCCGGCTCCTAAGGCATCATAAAACCCGACAGCAAACTCTCTGGCAGCCGCATCGCCCACTGCCTGACTCATGCCAATCACGTAGGGAATATGCTCGGCAATTGCTACAGCTTGCACCTCGGAATAACAGGCATTGAGCAGAACGCACTCCACACCCCGATCGGCAAACAGCTTAAATAGCTTGGCTAAAGACTCGCCGCTAACTAGCTTCACCTGCTTATTGGCATCTTCAAGCGCCAGTCCGCCCTGTCCCACACCATGCCCAGAGAAGTGAACAATGTTGGGCTTGAAGTCTAGCATCGATCGCTGCACGTCTCTAGCTGTAACTGCCCACTGTTGTTCTAGCTGAAACTCATCACGCTTCTGCGATCGCTTCAGACCTTCCTCGATTTCTTTCACTTCTTGGTCTAGACGTAGCGGAGTAGAATTTTGAGGATTAGCGGCTAAGAATAAAATCAGTCTCTTTGAGGGGCTAGGCATAGGTGCTTGCTGCAACGAATTTGATAGCGACTGTAGTTAATTATCCTGAATAGAACTGATAGGGCAGCAAAGCTCTGAAGGTAATTTCAGATTAAGATATCCATAATTTAGATAAAAGTTGACAATTGTGCTGCCTCCCTCTAATGAATGTTTTTGTGAACGATCTCAAACTCATTGTAGAGATAGCGTTATTTTATAGATTTTGGGTAAATTGACTCAATATCTGGTGCCGAAACAGTAAATAGCTCAAAAATTCTATTTACTGCCGATTGCTTACAATTAAGCAGATTCTATTTCATTTCGAGCAAATTATAGAAGCAGGTCGATCGCCTAGCTCAATAAAATTGGTTCTAGAGTACTAAAGATCGTCCCAGTCAATGTCTTTTAACGCGATCAGGTACTCACTTCCATCATTAACGGTCACCGTTACCTGTTTTTTCTCAGTTTGTTCGATGTCAAACAAAATCCTACCTGCATTCAGCATATTCCCAAGATTGGCGGCAGCTTCAAAATTAGAGTCAAAGGCTGAAGCAGACTCGAAGGTAACGCTATACCGATCGGTCAGCAGAATCTGATGAACGATCGTTTCTTTATCAATACTGATATCGGTCGTGATTTGACTGTCATCTCCACCCACAAAGTCTTTGAGTCGACTGAGATAGCCCGTTGGAATAAACAGCTTGCGAGTATTGGCTCCAAACTGAATTGAAATCTTCTCCATCCGTGAATAGTCAATGCTGAAAGAGACTGGCAAGCTTGGAAAATTGCCGACACTAGACTTTAAAGCATCAGATTTTTCAAAGACAACATTCAGGTCAGGATATTTCACTTCTACAACAATTTGCTCATCATCTGCCAGTTTCAGCTCTTTGCGATGAGATTCGATCGCTTTTAGAAGCAACTGAGTCGTTGTTAAATGATTTGGCTCCGGAAAGTCTTTGCCAATTATGGTAAATCCAGCACCTCCTGGAAAGAGTCCGCCAGACATCTCATTCACAACCGAGCCGAGTAGACTGGCTCCGCCTCCACTGCTGTTAGCCTCCTGGGGAATGATCAGAAACCACATTTTGCCAAAACCTCGGACCAAGCGGCGCGACCAATAGTAATTTGAAGATGACATTGTAATACCCCTGCTTGTATATCAATAATTTTATTGTTCGGATTTTGTGGTTCATGATTGAAGAGCAAGTCTTGTAGATCCCCAACCCCTCCGTCCAACCGCAAACGCCTATGTCTGGATACTAGGTCAAATGCTGGAGAGCCAGATGGCGATTGCGACCCGGAAGGAGCAGGGCAATGAACCACAAGAATGAGCCTTTGGGATGGCGTTTTGAGAAGATTCAGCCCCACCATTTAGAGACACTAGCTGTGGTTTATGTGCGTCAGTCAACGTTGCAGCAAGTTCTAGATCATCAAGAGTCTACCCGGATTCAATATGGCTTGGTGTATTAAGCCGAAGCATTCGGTTAGAGCCTTGAACAAGTGCGATTGTTCTTACGCCTTGAAAATTCTAAGACTCCCCACTCACAAGCTTTACAGCCTGTCGTTGAGCGTATGTTCGCTTAGATTGATACTCGCTACTCTTCTTCTTAGCTGTTTCATAGTAAACGGATTGGCTAGACACTTTCCGCATCAATCCAGATGCCTGATCCCATAATCCTGCAATCTCTAACCAATCTTCTTGGGATTTTGCTGTCGTTGCAGACCTGCCTGCATTTTCAGCTTTTCTAATGCCTTGAATATATGGGGCAAGTGAACTTGCTTGGCTTGCATAACTCTCATTATTTTGGTACTCCTCCATTTTGCGTCGTGCTTTAGCATAATTTGAGTCAGTAGATGGAACTTCGTTTAACTTAGTCATTGCCTGCTGCCAAAGGCGTTTAATATTTTCCCATTCTTCAAGAGATAGAGTGTTATCCTTCCCTGCTTGTGTAAGTTTTGCGGCAATAATACCAACTCTGAGTGCTTCAACATATCGAAGCTGATTTTCGTACTCACTTAGCTTTTGAGATGCTTGCAGATAATTTTCATTCGTGGGAACAATTTGTTTCATCAACCGAATAGCATTTTGCCAATTTTCGATAACTTGTTCCAGAGCATCTTCAGTTAATCCGTCTTTAGGCATTTGGGTAATTGTTGCTTGCTCTAAAGCGAGAGCTTTTTCAAAAATATCAGCACTAATTGGAGGAGAGATTGAAGGAGAGGAGCTTGATGGTATCACGGCACCTGGATCTGCCAAAAAATGCTCATGCCATCTGTTAATTAGAATGAGGACAGCACAACCTGCGATTGTAGTTGCCAGGGTAAACAGGACAAGCCGAATTTTAGTATTTGGATTTGCTTTCCCCTGATTTAAGAGCAAAAGGCTACTGCTCGTCATCAAGTTCAAAGGTTGTCCTTCTGTACCTAGGTTCGTGATCGCCAAGGGTAAATTCCGATCGAATGGATTTGTTCCAATACTGGGATGCTGTTTATGATTGGTGGCATTTTTTACACTCTCGCGTACGTACTCAAATAACTCGCCAACTGTTACGAAACCATTCCGGTTAGAATCAGCTTCACCTTTCAGCCCTCTCAAGAGGTAGTAAGTGAATACTCCGTGCCCACCTCCCCATCTTTTACCTCATTCGACTCTGCTGACGTAAGTAAGGCAGTTCCTCCTCTTGCAATACTGATCTCTTTTAGGTAGCGGTTTATCAATGTTGTACTCTCAGTCAAGCTCCTGCTTCTAATGCCCCCACCAATTGCTGCACTGTGGCAGGTATCCGCTAAAATAACGACCTTTTCTGAGAGCAGAGTGTCTTTCAGCGCACGATCGATATCCCCCATGGGCAAGGCAGTTCCTGCAATATCACTGGGGTCAGTATCATGAGTAAGGAGATAAATATTGCTTGGTCGCTCGGGATCAGGCGAACCATGACAGGCGAAATAAATCAGCACCAAATCTTCTCTCGCTGGCTTTTTCAAGAAGCCCCGCAATGCACGTGTAACGTTTTTCTTTGTCGCTTGCTTGTTGGTAAGCTTGCAAACGTACTCAGCCTGAAAACTTCCTCCATTGGGAGTAAGCAGTAGCTGATAAAGTTCCTCCGCATCGCGGTCGGCATATCTCAAATTCAGTTTTGAGTCCTGGTATTTTGAAACGCCAACAATAACTGCCCAGCGATCGCAATCCCGATACTGGGAATACAACTCAGAATCAACTAGCTCTGCTTTTCGGGTGGAGGGTTGATCAGGCATAGAAAATTATGGATAAGATCGAGAAGTGAGAATTGATGCTAGTTCGACATTTTCCATAGTTTAATCTCCAGATCGTCTCCTCCGCTAGCCAAGAGTTTGCCGTCCGGGCTAAAAGCCACCGATCGCACCTCTCCTAAATGCCCCGTAAAGGTTTGCAGCAGATCCCCTGTCTCTATATTCCACAGCTTCACCGTAAAATCCGCACTGGCGCTGGCAATTCTTGTGCCATCGGGGCTAACCGCCACACACCACACCTGTCCCGCATGACCTTCGAGAATGTGTTTGGGTGCTCGCTTCTTCCCTGTTACTAAATCCCATAGTTTGATGGTGCGATCAGCTCCACCGCTGACCAAAATTTGGTGTTGACTGCTAATTGCAAGCGACAGAATTTGATTCAGGTGAGCATCTTCAATGACATACAGCGGTTGTTCATTTGGACTATCCAGATCCCAGAGCTTAATGGTCTTGTTTTGACTCCCACTGGCAAGCCATTTCCCATCGGCACTAAATGCCAGCGACAAAACTGGGCTACTGTGCGCTTGTATCGTTCGTTGCAACTGTCCAGTTTCTAAATGCCAAATTGAGACTTTGCCATGTTCTGCTCCGGTTGCAAAGATAGGACGTTGCGGATTGGAACTGATAGGTAACGCATTCACCAGGGTCATTAGCCGAGAGGATGCTTTGACCAGATGGCGGCAGTCCCCCGTCTTTTTATGGGTCAGCAGTTTCTTATCCCACACCCTGACTTGAGCATCGGGACTGCAACTGAGCAGCAGTTGTCCATCTGGACTGATTCCCACACACTTGACTCGATCGCGGTGTCCTGTGAGCAAATGGAGGAGCCGTCCTGCCTCGATATCCCATACTCTGACGGTGCGATCGTTGCTGCTGCTGAGAATGGTTTTGCCATCGGGACTAAATGCCAGCGATCGAATCCAATCCGAATGACCAATCAGCGGTTCAAGCTGAGCCTTGGGAGTTGAGACGGCAAGAGCAGGAACGATCTCATTCAGTTGCTCCTTTTGTTTCAGAACAGGAATTAGATAGTCTGGTAAAACCAGCGGGTGTTCACTCTCAGGTGATTGGATGGGGATCAGCTTACGGTTTGTGCTTGATAGGTTGGGAAGATCCGTTTCGATCTCACTACATCCCAGCTTATAAGCCGTCTCAACCGATTCCCCAGCACCAATGCCGTCATAGAAGCCTATGGAGAAGGCGATCGCGGCGGCATCGGGAACCTTGCGGTTCATGCCAATTACATAGTTGATGTGTTGAATCAGGGCTGTGGCTTGCACGTCAGAGTAACAGGCGTTGAGCAGAATACATTCCACCTAATCTGCAAAAATCTCAAACAGACGCGCTAGCTCATCACTTTTCACCAGTTGGGCTTTGCCGTCATCATCTTCCAGAATCAATCCGTCTTCTCCATCTCCGTGTCCACAAAAATGCACAATCTGGGGTTTCACCTCCAGCAGCAATCGCCGTAGATCAATCGGTCGCACGGCTCCGCGCAGTTCGATGTGGAATTGGTCGCAATTTTGCGATCGCCGTAATCCTTCTCGAATATCTCGAATTTCGCGATCGAGGTCGAGGACGGATGTGCCGTTGGGATTGGATGCCAGGATCAGAATGGTTTTCATGGGTTGCCTATTCCTGCTAATTGACCACAGTTTTAGACCGAGAAACCGATCGCTCTTCAGGCTCTGCTGGATTCTGGGAGGCAGTTTGAGCTATTGCTGCACCCTGGCTCAACAGTAAGGGAAGGAGGATAACAATTAAACGTCGTTCATGCAATTGATCCTTCGTTCAATGATATGGGTGTTTCACAGCAAAACCAACCACTCTACCTAATCAGCAAGCCTGTGGCTTAGTCCTCCGCTCGATCGATAGGTTTGGCAGCTTTAACCCACTCTGGATAGACCGGAATAAAGGGCAACCCATCCTTGCTAAAGCGAATCGCCCAACGTCTGGCTAAGGGAAAGAGATCTGAACGGTAAATCAAATCGGGTGCGGCTGACTGGAGCAATTTTTCCAGGCAGTCTACCCTGCCAATCTTTTCCAGTGCCGCTACTGCATTATCTCCAACGTCACTGGTCTCATGGTTGAGAGCGGTGATTAAGGCATCGACAGCTTTATCAGTACCAATCCGACCTAATGCCTTTGCTGCTCTCTCTCTATCGGCGCTGTTCTGATCGTTGAGAGCGGTAATTAAGGCATCGACGGCTTTGTCATTGCCAATCTGTTCCAATGCCGCTGCTGCACCCCGAATATCGTAGTTGGGCCCATCGTTATCGTTAAAAGCGGCGATTAAGGCATCGACGGCTTTGTCAGTACCAATCTTTCTCAGTACCTTTTCCGCCCTGTATCTAACCTGGTTGTGCCCATCGTTATCGTTGAGAGCAGCGATTAAGGCATCGACGGCTTTGTCAGTGCCAATCTTTCTCAGTACCTCTTCCGCCCTGTATCTAACCTGGTTGTGCCCATCGTTATCGTTGAGAGCAGCGATTAAGGCATCGACGGCCTTGTCAGTACCAATCTTTCCCAGTGCCCCTGCTACCCTGTATCTAACGGTGCTGTCTTGATCGTTGAGAGCAGCGATTAAGGCATCGACGGCTTTGTCGTTGCCAATCTTTCCCAGTGCCTCTGCTGCATTTGTTCTAACGGTGCTGTCTTCATGGTTGAGAGCAGCGATTAAGGCATCGACGGCTTTGTCAGTGCCAATCTTTCCCAGTGCCTCTGCTGCCCAGTATCCAACGCCTCTGTCTTCATGGTTGAGAGCAGCGATTAAGGCATCGACGGCTTTGTCGTTGCCAATCTTTCCCAGTGCCTCTGCTACCCTGTATCTAACGGTGCTGTCTTGATCGTTGAGAGCAGCGATTAAGGTATCGACGGCTTTGTCAGTGCCAATCTTTCCCAGTGCCCCTGCCGCCATGTATCCAACGTATTTGTCTTCATGGTTGAGAGCGGTAATCAAGGTATTAATTGCTTTATCAGTACCAATCCGACCCAGTGCCCCTGTTACGCTGTGTCTAACGGTGCTGTCTTGATCGTTGAGAGCAGCGATTAAGGCATCGACGGCTTTATCAGTGCCAATCCGACCCAGTGCCTCTGCTGCTCTCTCTCTAACGGCGCTGTATTGATCGTTGAGAGCAGCGATTAAGGCATCGACGGCTTTATCAGTGCCAATCTTTCCTAGTGCCCCTGCTACCCTGTGTCTAACGGTGCTGTCTTGATCGTTGAGAGCAGCGATTAAGGCATCGACGGCCTTGTCAGTACCAATCTTTCCCAGTGCCCCTGCTACCCTGTATCTAACGGTGCTGTCTTCATGGTTGAGAGCAGCGATTAAGGCATCGACGGCTTTGTCAGTGCCAATCTTTCCTAGTGCCTCTGCTGCATTTGTTCTAACGGTGCTGTCTTCATGGTTGAGAGCAGCGATTAAGGCATCGACGGCTTTGTCAGTGCCAATCTTTCCTAGTGCCTCTGCTGCATTTGTTCTAACGGTGCTGTCTTCATGGTTGAGAGCAGCGATTAAGGCATCGACGGCTTTGTC
>NZ_JCACIN010000038.1:0-4029 GCF_059504425.1 Drouetiella sp. | reverse complement strand
CTCGCCCTCTTTTCTATCAATTTTCTCTAAACCCCTGCCCAGTCAGTCTCTCAAGGCTTTTTTGCACCACTAAGGGTACGTCTCATTAAGACTAAAAAGCCATTTCTAGAACGTATACTCCATAGGCGTTTTAGCCTTAACGTGACTTTCTGTTCCGCTGCTACTTAAACCCCAATTGTTGGGCTGCTGGCAAATAACTATTGCCTAAGAAATGAAAAACCTACTTGGCGAGATTGTTCACATTAGAAGGATTCATCAAGTGTCCGTCCTCCATGTAGATAACACGATCGGCAAGATCTAGAATCCGATTGTCGTGAGTCACCATCAAGATAGTACAACCTTGATCTCTGGCAAGTTTCTCCATAATTTCCACCACATCTCGTCCTGATTTTTTATCCAGTGCTGCCGTTGGTTCATCTGCCAAAATAATTTTAGGCTGACTGACCAAAGCACGGGAGATCGCAACTCTCTGTTTTTGTCCACCCGACAAATTACTCGGATAGTAGTCCATTCGAGCTTCTAATCCCACTGCGGTTAGGACATTCCGAATGCGCGCATCAGATTCTATCGCAGTTACTTCCTGAATTTCTAAAGCCATCTCGACATTCTGATAAGCCGTGAGAAAGTTCAGTAGATTGTGTGCTTGAAAAATATAACCGATATCACGACGAGCAAGAGTCAACCGTTCTTTTCTGGCATTAAACAACTCAGATCCTAAAATGCTTAAACTTCCCTCCTGGATTGAGCGAAGGCTCCCCATTAGTGTTAGCAATGTTGTCTTGCCGGAACCCGACGGTCCTGTCATAATAACGATTTCACCGTGCTCGATTTGCAGATTAATGTCAAACAGAACTTGTTTCCGCAATGAGTCTTGTCCATAGTAATGATTGAGATTGGCAATGGAGATGGCAACTGATTGGGACATGCTTGACTCCTAAAAAATATCCGCAGGATCAGCAGTTTGCAACTTCCGTACCGCCATCGTCGCAGAGACTGAACTCATGACTACCGTGAGGACAAAAACAAATATAACTCGTCCTAGATCCATCGCCATTGGTAGCATCGTGACGAGATTAGTAACGCGATAGATGCCTAGGGCGATCGCAGTCCCCGGAATGAACCCCAGCGCAGCCAGAATTAGAGACTCTTGAAACACGACAATCAGTAGATAGCGATCGCGAAAGCCCATCGCTTTAAGCGTGGCATATTCGGGCAAATGGTCTGTTATATCGCTGTAGAGAATCTGATAGACAATAACAGCACCGACAATAAAGGCAATCACTACACCTAAATCAAAGGTATAGCCTACAGGAGTGCTGGCATTCCAAAAAGCAACTTCTGCTCTCGCATAGTCATCTCGCGTCATGACTTTGACATCGTTGGGCAAACGCAATCGCATCTCTGCTAAAACTGCTTGAACATCTGCACCCGGTTTAAGTTTTATCACTCCGACATCAATCAGTCCACTTTGGCGAAAATTAGCCATGCGTAGAAAGTTAATATCGCTCGTTACCAAGTAGGCATTGATGCCAAACGTTGGGCTGAGTTTGAACAATCCCCGGATTTGAACTTGGCGTTCATTGATTTCGGTGGTGATTGACTCTCCCACTGCAAATCGTTGAGCAATCGCTCCAAATTCTTTACGAGAGCTTGAATTAAACAGAACCGTATCTGGTTCGCGCAGTTTCTCACGATTGGCTTCTACACCCGAAGTATTCAAGACTTGATGTTCTGGATTAATGCCGATCGCGTAAATGTCCCAAATTTCTTTGTCTTCGGGATTACGCCACTGAATCGCATTCAGATAGATCGGGCTGACCGATGCAACACCTGTTACGCCTGCTGCTTGATGGAGTCGGCGCTCAGTAAAGCGGTCTAGAGAAATGAGCGATCGCGATCGCCCACTCAACATGACAATTTCACCGTTCAGGCTATTGTGAAACTCCACCGCGCTACTAAACAATGCACCTCGAAAGCCCATTTGCAGAAACATCAGCACATCGGCAAAGCCAATGCCGGCGATCGCCACGATCAAACGTGCCCGCTCTTTCCGTAACTGTAGCCACGATAGAAATAGTGGTTTCTTTTTCTGCGTCATTTTAGTCATGCAATTTGCTCAGGATTTGATATCCAGTGAAACTTGAACACTCAAATTTGTTAAACCCGAAACCCTACGGCTAGATGGCTCATCCAATAGCACTTTCACTTCCACGACCCGCGCATCAAACTGAGCCGCCGGATCGGTGTTCAACACATCTTGCTTACTAATCTCTAGTCCGACTTCTATAACCTTGCCATGCAGCACATCTGGAAAAGCGTTGTTCTTACTGGTCACAGTTGCAGTCTGCCCTGCCCGAATGCGGCTGACATCCAACTCATACACTTCTGCCACTGCCACCATTTTCTGGGTCTGTCCCAGGCTAATGATGCCTTGAGCGCCAACTAACTCTCCAGGGCGAGTATGGATTTTAAGCACTTGTCCATCTTGAGGCGATCGCACTGTTGCCAAGTTCAATTCCGCCTGTGCCCGCGCTACACTCGCTTGTGCTTCAGCCACCTGCGACCGCACCACATTTACATCGACCGGACGCACCTCTGCAACTTGATCCAGCGTCGCTTGTGCTTCAGCCACCTGCTTCTGCCGCGATCGCTGAATCCGGCTTAAATTCGCCTGCGCCTCGTTTAACTGTTGCCGCACCGTATCCGCAGTTAATTGCTTACCATCGCGCAACGAAGCAGAAACGGCTCCTTCAGCATAAAGTGCTTGATAACGCCGAGCTTCGAGTTCGGCATTGCGAAGTTCTGCTTGCAGACGGGCGATCGTAGCTTCCTGAGCAGTGGTTTCAGTTTGTAGTTCTACCTGTTGGCGATCGACGACTCGCGCCTGCGCCCGAATTTCCCCCGACTTTGCACCTGCTTCTACCTGCCCTAACCGAGCTTGGGCAACCATCAACTGCTCTTGTGCCTCCTGCAAAGCCGCCTGCCGCCGCTCATAGGTATCTAGAAGTGCAATCACATCTCCTTTCCGAATCCGTTGACCGTGACTCACTTTAAGGATTTCAACCCGTGCACCATCTGAAGACGTGGGTGCAAAAACCTGAATCACTTCGCCCTCTGGCTCCAAGCGACCGAGAGCAGACACCTGATCGATTCTGGGGGCAGCAACGGCAATAGGGTGTGTCGGAGGGCGATCGCTCAACCAATGATATGCCACAGCACCACTCATTATTAATGCAGTACCCATCCCCACTCTGATTAAAAGCGTAGGAGAACGCCATTTGCCTTTCAAACTGATGTTGTCCATAGACTCCAAAAAGAGAGATGTTCGCGGATAGACTGCCTTGACCTGGAGCTTAGGCTTTCGGTACGGCAGCTAGTTGTTCAGCAATCACTTTGGCGTTGATTTCGTCGGACTGAGCCGCCTGCCAATAGGCTCCAAGCTTGCGATACTTGCTGATCAAATCCGGTTGTCCAAAGATTGACTCCATCAAGTTGACTATATTGAGCACAGGGACGAGGGCACAATCGGCAATAGACGGTCGATCACCCACAGCCCAAGTATCACCGCTCAGGTAATGTTCGATATAGGACAAGCCTTGATCAAGGATTTCAAATTGCGTTTTAACCACTTCCTCATTGCGTTTGGTGGGATCTCGCATATCCCTCAAGATAAAGATGGCGGGTCGAAGATGAAAATCTGGGAGACGAAGGAACAACCGGGCGCGGGCGAGAGCTTGAGCATCGATCGGACGCAAAGATGGCGTTGGGAAAGCATCTTCCAAATATTCAAGGATCGTTGCTGATTCTGGGATTGCAACACCAGAGTCCAACACTAGAGTTGGCACCTGTCCCATCGGGTTCAACGTCAAATAATCATGGCTTTTCAGTCCGCCTTCTGGTGAGACAATATCGACGTTCAGACCTTTGCGGTAAATCGATAACCGCACGCGCGCAGCAAACGGGGAGAGCGGGTAACTATAGAACCCATTTGACATCTTCCGGCTTCTGCTTTAAGGTGCTTGAAGCCGT
>NZ_JCACIN010000037.1:0-4137 GCF_059504425.1 Drouetiella sp. | reverse complement strand
CTAAACGAGGGATATCTTGATCATGCCGTAAGATCACCAAAAGTTGGGAAGAGCCGGTCTTTGGCGTGTTTGTTGGCGGCTCTTTAGCCGGGACAGACTGCATCCAAGCCTTGAATCGCTATCGTCCTAAAGTAGACTGGCACGTCTGGGTGGGTGCTAATCCTATCGGTGGCTATCGCCCGACTAGCGCCGATCGCATCCAGCGCAATAAGCTTCAGGAGAATGACCTCTGTGGCTTCTTGCTGAAGATCATCGTGGGCAGTGGAGAGAAGACGGTTGAGGATGCTTTTGCTTGGCAGGCTTGGGCTGCTATTCAAGCTCGGCGTAACGAGTCACTCAATAATCTGCGCGGTGATGTGCGCTATCTCATCGAAGGACAAGGTCATTCTTTGATGGCATTAGGAGAGGAGATTGATGGAGAAACCAAGGCAGAATTGAAGGCGGCTCGTAGCCTTAATCAACAGGCTCGTAGCCAAGGCATCTGTAACGCTGAAACTATCTCAGCAACTGAGGCTCGTCGCCTAGAGTCTAAGGAACGTCCGACCTTAGAAGACTATTACAAGCTGGAGCGTTATCGGATTGAAACCTCTTGGGGAAAGGCGATCGATCCTGAGCTAATTGAACGCGATCAAGGGGGACGAACCATTCGTCAGATTACCTTGTTAGAAGCGCTCTTAGAAGCCCCCTCTGAAGTCACTACTCTCAATGGCAAACGTATCCATTTTCCCCCGGCTTTAGTCGCAGCAAAAGACCAAGCGGAGCGAGAGAAGTTTCATGCTCTTGATTGGCGCAATGGCTCTGTGGCTTGGTCACTGCGTCGGGAGCTAGGACTCCACCTGTTTCTTCAGCTTGAGCGTGAGTTTCGCAATGATGATCTCGATTTGCTGGAGCTGCAAAGGCAGTCGCAACGTCATGCCCTGATCATCAAGGATTTCTTGGGCATTACTGTCCGTCGCAATGCTACCCCCATCCAAATCTTGCAGCAGCTCTTGGAGCAAATCGGGTTGCAGCTGCTGTGCGATTGCCGGGAAGGTGCAAGAGGGGATCAGGTGCGCGTTTATCGGTTTGATTCAGAAGTCTGGGCGATCGCCCAAGAGGTGCTGGAATATCGACAATCAAAGCGGGAAGCGAAGGCTCAGCAGGGCTTTGAGCCTTCTGTAGATTCGGTAGTCACAGGGGTGCCTTTTGCTGAATATATAAATAAAGGGGGGGACGTGACTACCGAAGTTGAATTGCTCTCCGAGGAGTTAGTTGATGGGTTAGATATTCTGACTCAGGCTGTGGAGTTCCAAGAAGAGGAGCTAGTGCGATCGCTCTGGATGGCCTGGGATTTACCCCAGCGTTCTGCGGTGCTGATGCAGATGTCGAATGAAGTGCGATCGCGGGTGATGGAAACGCTGGGATTACTGCCTGGGGCGATCGTTCGTTGGATTGGTAAAGCTGAAGCTTGGCTCGTGGAAGCTGTAGAGGGGCTTCAGGTCAAAGTTCGTCAGGAGCCAGGTTTGGGTCAAGATTGGCGGGTGGCATTCGCTGAACTTGATCCGATCGATCTAGGCTAACTGCCATTAAGCTGTATTGGGTAACAGCTAGACCTGCTCTCGTCGCCTAGACGGTGGCAGCAATGCTTGAAGGAGGGTCGTAAGAGAATGCCAAGTGCTGAGCGGGTCAAGAAGGAAATCTCCCGCATCTTGAAAGTCGTTCAGGATAATCGGTTTGAAGACTGTTTGCCGTTGGAAAAAGGATACAAGAACCTGACTTTCCACGCGGGTATTTACGCCCTGAAGTCAGCAGAAAACGAGATTCTTTACATCGGCAAAGCCTCTGCCTTTCGGACTCGCTTTCAAAATGGGCATCAAACTCTCAATCAAATGTTTCTAGATGGACAGAGTGCCCAAAGTGTCCGTGTTGTCACTGTTCCCGTCACTGCCCGTTATCTGGACGCTCTACTCATAATTGAGAAGGGGCTGATCTTTGCGGCTCAACCGAGCTATAACAGACGTATCCCCATCAGTGAGGTGGCAGCCATGCAGCAACTCCAACCCTCTAGTGCTGGACGATTATCAGAGATATTGAGGTCTTTACCTAATGCCGTTGTTGACGCATTAGAAGATCACGCGGATACTTATGGGCTGACCGATGCCCAGGTGCTAGAGCTGGCTATTGCCCAGTTTTTAGATCTCAATGCCATCACTTTTGGAGAGATCGATCGCTTTAAGGGATTGGGGGCATTGAAGGAAGAGAATGCCATTCTGAAAGCCCAGTTGAAAGCATTAGGGCATCCCGTTGAGGAAGAGTGACGATCGCTTTTGATGAAGCCGTCACCTTGAAGCTATCTGCCCTCACCACTGACCACCACCGACCCGCTAGGCTTAGAGCGATTACCTTCCTCAGCATCCTCAATCAAGGCGACTCTGACTTTGAATGGGTTGTGGTCAGTAACCTGGGATTGAGTACAGCTTCAGGTAATCTAATTGTCTATCTAGATGATGATAATGCGATCGTCTCTCAATGACAGCTAATGCTGAAATTGACTGAATATGAGGTCTAAAGCTCGTATTGTTTACAGAGCGATCTTAGTTTTGTGATGAATCGATTTCGCAAACTCTCTGTGCCAATAATGATGCAATCCTCACCATAGGGCAGAATTTCTCGAAAGAACCAGAAGGTACTTGAAATGCGGCGCACCACTCGACGCGTATCGGGTTGCTCTGCCATCCATTCACTTGAGATATCTTCCTGTCGTGATTGATAGGCAAAGGCTAAGCCACCAAGGATATGCATCTCTGCATCCAGGGTATCTAATCCCGATCGCCACCGCCCCTGCGCTGAGGAGATGGCGGCTTCAGGAATGCGATCGAGTCGCAATGTACGATTATGCTGCAATTCTGGCAAGTCAGCGTTACCTTCGGTTTCCTCACACCAGCATTCCAGGTATTGCCGCTTTTCCCGAAAGACAACCTTGGCAAAGCGAATAGTAAATGTCCAGGGGCGATCAGCAGCATCCCGATAGGTCAACCGGAACGGTGTTTGCTGACGAATGTACTGATCAATGTGCGATCGCCAGGGAATTGTCGATGATGCCAACAATGTCTCTATTTCGTTTCGTAACGGCAACGTTAGCTCACTTCTCTCCAAGATCAAACTAGCGATGAGTTGTGCCTGCTCGACTTGCCCGGTGTCCGTAAGTGCCCGCATCGCCTGCTGAAGCGCTTGGATGCGATCGGCAGACCAATCATTGTTGCGATCAATCAGCAACTCGCGACGGGCGATCGCTTCTACCAAGCGAGAAATGTTTGGGCGATCGCCCCAGGTCATTCCCTGCTCCAAAGCGATCTGCTCTAACTGTGCTTTATCTCTGTCTGAAATCGACAGCGTAACGGACTGACCCCGACGACCCATGAGAATCCTATTTGTACGTACACTTTGTACTTTTCATTCTCTTATTATGCTGTCATGATAAACGCATTGCAACCAGTCACGTACACCTTAAAACGATGACGGAATACAGTATTACACTCAAACCTGTTTACTCCAGTCCAGCCTTGGCGTTGCCTAAAGACATTAAATTGCCGCCAGGATGGACGCTATCTTGGCATCAAGCAGAAACCGTTAAAGCCCTCCGTGACCCAAATGTAGATGTGGTTTTCAATACGGCAATGACAGGGGATGGAAAAAGTTTGGCGGCATTCCTAGAAGTACTTCAAGGGGAATGCAACGCGATCGCCCTTTACCCCACAAACGAACTTGCCCGTGACCAAGAAATGCAGACTCGCAAGTACATTGCAGATTTTCAGCCTCTAAATGATCCAAGAGTGACACGATTGAGTGGAGCAGTGTTAGAAATTTATGCGGAGAGTGAGAATATTAGCAAAGGAGCAGCGATCGCCACACGCACAAGCCAATCAGAAGTCTTGCTTACAAATCCCGATATTTTTCACTTCTTGCATCGGGGAGCATACATTATCAAGGGGAAAAAAGGTGACAGTCCTGACAAGCTCTGGGGCCGAATTGACAAAGACTTTGATCTATTCATTTTTGACGAATTTCATGTCTATGCGGCTCCCCAGATCGCCAGCGTGATTAATATAGCGCTACGAGAACGAGTTAGGACATTATTGTAGAGGTAGAGAAGCGTTC
>NZ_JCACIN010000036.1:0-58877 GCF_059504425.1 Drouetiella sp. | reverse complement strand
AAAAAAAAATTTTTTTTTTTTTTGGGCCGCCCCCCCCCCCCCCACAAAACCCTAGTCTGCGATCATACTGAAACTCGAATCTTGCATCTGTATATGGCGCGCACCGTACACAGACATGGGTTTCAGGGGCGCGAAGCGCCCCTGAAACCCGGCAAAGGAGATAGCTGCAAGATGTAAAGTAGCCCACCTCAAATGAACTCTGGACTGAGACCATGGCTACACATGAACGGGTAGCAGCGGTTGAGGAACGCCTAGCACCTGCTGATACACCTGCTGCCAGTTCTGCTGTTCTACGGAGGGTGCAAGCTGAGTCATCACCTTGTCTCTGGCTGCAAAGCCAAACTGTTGACGCAAGTTAGGATTTTCGATCATTTGACGCAGTGCGATCGCTAGTTCTTTGCTAGAGAATGGATTAATCACTAGACCATTCACCCCATCTTCCAGAATTTCGCCGATCGCATCCACATGGGTTCCCACGATCGCCTTAGCGGCTAACATCGCTTCTAGTAAAGCATTGGGACAACCATCATGAATGGAGGGAATGGTGAAAATATCTATGTGAGGCAGGTAAGCCAGCGCTTCCGCCCGACTGATCTTACCCGTCACGACCAGGCGATCGCCCATGCCGCTCTGCTGTAGCTCCTGCTGCCAGTAATCGGCCTCCTTGCCGACAAAATCTCCCACAAATAGCAGCGTCAAGTCTAGATCCCGCAGCTCTTGGCAGGCATCCAGCAGGTATTCTATGCCTTTTTTGTCGCGGAAACTGCCAACAGAGCCAATGACGGTGCCTTGGAGGCGATCGATCCCGGCTGGAGTAGGCAGATGATCAAACTGGATAGGAGCGATCGAATTCCAGAAGGCGGAGGAGCGCGGCGTAATGCTGGGAACTAGCGTTCTGGCTCGTTTCATCAAGTCGCGGCTGACGAACGTTGTCCAGGCAGAATTTTCCAGCGTCCAGATAATCTGTCCATGCTGCTGCGGACTGAAAATATGCTTGTGTAAATCGGCTCCCCGAATGCTGTTGATCGCGGGAATGCCATTCTCTCCGGCCAACAGCGTCGTGAGAAATCCCATCTCATTGATAAAAAAGGCGTGAAATAGGTCAAACCCATAGCGTCGATGCAGAATGCTCAACTGATCGTATAAATCACTGAGGTAATCCTGCTCCTTGGCGATCGTCGAGCGAATTGCCGGATAGAGCCGATGCACCGTAATGCCATTTTGGCTGCTCGTCTGATGACCTGCCCGACGATATTCACCGACGATCGCCTTTTCGCGCTCGGTGCGAAAGATCGCTCGAAATACGGCTACGTGAACTTCGTAGCCCAAGGCAATCAACATTTGGGCGATGCGATGAACCGATTCGCCAACGCCTCCGACATCGGGTGGAAATTCTAACGTGGTGATGCAAACTTTTAGTTTCATAGGGTTTCTGGGCAGTGAGTGTTTCTGGATAGTGAATTTGTATGTGGATTAGGCATTGCTGATTGTAGCTATGAAATTTATTTTGGGAGGCGCACTCCGCCCGCCTCCCAAAATAAATTTCATAGCCGGATTAAGCAGTACCGTGGGTTAGACCCCATGAGTGATCTCTAATTTTGCGACAAGAGAAGCCTTCTGGTTCAGCATCTGCGATCGCTGTTTCTGATAGCGGTAATAGACGTAGCGGTTGACCTGTCGTTCCAAAGCAATCAGCAAATTTTCTAGAAAAATGCTGCCTTTGCCAAAGGTAAAGCGCTGCACCAAAGGCTTGATCAGCAGCTCATGTCGCCTTGCGCCGATTTTCTGATAACGCTTCTTAAAATAGTCGTCTTCAGTCAGCTTCCATTTGTCGCGGATGTGATGCAGGCTAGCAAGATCCCAAGCGTCATTCCAGCGCAGCATGAAGTAGGGCAAATCAGACCATTCAAAATCAGGGAGTTGTGCGGCTCCAAACCATTCTGTCAAGCCCGTTTTATTGCTGTCTATACCGATGGTATCAGTGGTCACTACGGCTTCTCTTTCACTGTAAATTTTGCCACCTGCCTGCGTCACCATGAAACAGAAATCAATATGTTCGCGGGTTGCCAACATTCCTTCATCCAGCAGTCCCGTTTTGTCGAACGTTTCCGTTCGCACCAGCATACAGTGGAATTCTACATAGTCTGTTCGCTTGCGATGCAGGCGATCGCTCACCTCCGAAACAGCCTTACCCGTTAGGGCAGCGCTTTGGTGGATGTAGCGTCGCGTCTGTTGCTCTTTGACTTCGGTCGTAATGTAGGACTTACCACCCGCATTATGAATCACCTGATGAACCGGATTGCCGATACAGGTTAGTGGACCAACAACTGCCGCACCTGTTGCTTCAGCGCACTCTACTAGCTTCGTGAGCCAGCCTCGCTTCACAATCACATCGTTCTCAATGAAGACGACATATTTGTACTCAGTCTTGGCATGATTTAGCACATATTTCAAGCCTACGTTCTTCGCCTGAGTGGGAGAGACATAGTAGTCTGTGTGCAAAAGCTGAAATTGTCGCTGTTCCGCCTGCTGTTCCAAATACTGACGAATCGGCTTTGGCGTACAGACATCAACATAGATTAAATCAAAGGGATAGTCGGTATCGGCATAGATACTTTCGAGCGAGGTTTGCGTACAGCTAAATCGTTCGCGCGGTCCGACAATCAACACCACTTTAGGCTGAGTCGTCATGAGTTTCTCCTGTTCTCTTTTACAGCGCTTTGCGCTTGGTTAGGTGCAGGTTATTTTTTAGAAGCCGCGCTCCGCGCGGCTTCTAAAAAATAACTGTGGTTTACGCAATTAAAAATTGCTGTAAGATTGAGCTACCGCCAATTGACCATACAGTAGAGCTTTGAGCCGAACTGCAGAGCGGTCTGCCCCCTGTAAATTGAACGAGTGAGGAACAGGCGGCTGTTGCAGAGCGATCTGCACCCTTTGAGCCAAACGGGTGCCGTCAAGATCATCGATCGACAGCACGCTCAGCACGCCTTTTTCGGCCAGTTTTTCGGCTCTGATCGTTTGCTCTCCAGTCTGTTCTTCAGCAGCGCCCGGAAAGATCAGCGATCGCACTCCGGTACGGAGAATATTCATCGTGGTGTTGTATCCGCCCAAGCTGATAGAGAGATCGGCTTGTGCCATGTAATCAAGTAAGTGGGGCGTGTACTGACGCAGGGTCACGTTGGGTCTGTCCTGTGCCGCAGCCTCCAGTCTGGAGGCTTGCTCCTCTGGCATGAATGGCCCGGTAAAGGCATAAATATGGTGGGGAATCTGCTGCTCTAAAATGACGCTTGCCTGCACCACGGCATTGAGCAAATCGTAACCAAACCGCCCACCGCCCGCGCTAACAACGATCGTGGGAACCTTCTGATGCAGGGCAGCGTGATCCTCTGGCAAAGGGGACTGTTGGGGCGGTGACTGCGCTACGTAACCCGTGTAGTGAACTTCGCAGGTGAGCCGATCAATCTGAGGAAACTGTTCATCTAATCGCAGCAATTGCGAATCGCCGTGAACCAAAACGAGATCATAGTAATGATTAATCCATTCACACACTTTGTCATATCGCTTCGCCCAAAATTGAGGAGAGCGTGATTGCGTCATGATCAAATCTCTGAGGCTGCAAACCACTTTCACCGAATGGGGTGCAGCTTTAGCCCGCTCCAGCAGCGGCAGCAGTTCATACTTAAGCTTGTGTTTGCTGAACGGAAAACATTCGGTGATGATGCAATCTGGCTGAAACTGCTCAAAAGCAGCTAACAGCATTTGGCAGCGTATCGCCTTCACGGTTTCGATCGGCAGGGACGAATCCACTGACTTTAGTTCACCCGCTTCCTCAATGATGGACGGCAAGTGAACAATTTCCAGGTCGGCAGGCATTTCAAAGTCGGCGATCGGTATGCCGCCGCTCACAAAGCACACCTGAAACTCTTTCACTAGGCTCCGAATAATCTCAGTGCTTCTCACTAGATGCCCCATACCTGCTAGGTACTGGCAATAAAAAAGAATTTTTTTCATAGGATGTTCAGTCGATGGGAGATGCTGTCTTACGCGGTTGGGCAAACCTAAACAGCAATTTGCTGATGCTGAGCGATCGCCTTTACCCAATATGCCGTTGTCTCAACGCCACTTACGTTGAAGCTGGTGGGCGCAGGCGGCTGCTGAAGACAAGCCACAATCTTTTGGGCAAGGCGTTCCGGCTGAAGTTCTTCGGGTTGAATAACGCTGACAACACCGAGTTCCTGCAACCGCTCAGAACGGATGCGCTGCTCTTGATCATCATTTCCAGTAAATGGTAACAGCATTGCCCGCACGCCAGTCGTCAGCACATTCATGGTGGTGTTGTAGCCTGCCATGCTAATGGAAAGATCAGCTTGCCGCATATAGTGCAGCAACCTGGGCGTGTACCGCTCTACCGTTAGGTTTCGGCGCTGGGCGGCGATCGCCTGGAGCGGCTTGAGCACATCATCCGGGGAAAAAGGGCCTGTGAACATTTGGATATGATGGGGAATCTGATCTTCCAAGAGCGCACTGGCTTGGGCAACACAATTGAGTAGCTCATGTCCAAACCGTCCACCGCCGACAGTGGTGAGAATCAGCGGATGGGGCACATGAAAAGCTGGAAGATTCTCAAGGTCTTGCTGCACCACGTAGCCCGTGTAGTGAACCGGGCAGGTGAGATCGGCTACGCGGGAAAAGCTGACTTCCAGCGGCATGAACTGCGAATCGCCATGAATCAACAGCAGATCAAAGTAGCGATTCATCAGGGTACAAATCTTTTCCTCATGGCGATCGCGATCCTGTTTTGTCACCACAATATCGCGCAGGCTGCACACAATCTGAGTTCCAGCTATCTTAGCGGTTTCCAGCAGCGGAATTAGCTCTGGTGAGAACTTGCGTCTACCAAAGGGGAACAGCTCTACCATGAGAACATCAGGTTGATGGCGATCGAAGACCTCCAACAGCCGTTGTTTTCGCACCTCAAACACCGCCTCTAAACTGGTAAAACCACCAGGAATGAGAAGGGATTGAAACTCGGCATCCGTCTTGATCGGCGGCAGGTTAATCACATCAATCTCAGAGGGAATCTGCAATCCCTCTATCACTTCACCTCCATTGATCAAACAGATTTGAAAGTCAGAAGTCAAGCCCCGCAAAATCTCCAGGCTTCGGATCATATGTCCAATTCCCAGGATATGCTGGCAATAAAACATCAAGCGTTTCATTTAACAGATACCTCTAGCGTAAATTTAGGAGAATCTAAAGGTGAATAAGCTGAGACTGGAGAAGAACCATAGAGGAGTCCAGTCAGAAGCTGAGCAATTCGCGGCAGCGCATTCATCTCTAAACCAGGCTGTAACGGCGTGGAGTGGTTGCAGCACAGCTCATCAAACACAGACTCCATGAGCAACTCTGGCGTGAGGCGATCGGGGCAAATGGTTTTGAAGGCACCCAACTGCGCCATGCGCTGCGCTCTAATCCACTGTTCCAGCACAGGCTGCGTCCGGGGAATTACGATCGCCTTTTTTCGCAGCGTCAGAATTTCGCCAATGGTGTTGTAGCCCCCCATCGCCACCACCACATCCGCTGCATCCATGTAGCTCATCAAATCATCGGTAAATTCTTCAACCCAAATGTCAGGATTGCCCGCCGATCGCTGAAGAATCTCAGTTCGCTGGGCTACAGACATTTCTGGCCCTGAAATAATTACGCTCTTGAGCTGCCGCTGAGGAAAAGTTGCCAATCCTCTCAGGTAGGTGTCTACCAATCGGTATCCGTCGCCGCCGCCGCCCGGAGTCACCAACACCAACGACTCGTCAGGTTTGATGCCCAACGTCTGGCGAAGTTGCGATCGCGACTTTAGCCCCCGCTCCCGCAGGATATAGCCACAAAAGTGGGTTTTACGAACGAGCGCCTCTGAAAATTGATACTCACGGCACAGATCAAAGACTTCAGGCGTTCCCACGACCCAGGCTTGGTCATATAGCGTTTCCAGAGTGCGGTAGTAGTCATGCCTCTGCCATTGAGCGATCGTCACTTCAGCACGATCGAGAATATCCCGCAGCAGGAGGACTAGCTTCGTCTGAGGAAGATGAGCTTTGAGAAATTTTATGGTGCTCTTAAGCTCACCCTGTAAGCCATCAGGCTTTTTGTCTACCAAAAATGCATCGGGCTGGAAGTTCATCGTCGCTGTCAAAATCAAATCCGATCGCAGCTTTACCGTATCTTCCATCTTGCTGCCAAGATACTTAGCTGACATATCACCTGCTTCATCGCGTCCCATACAGGGCAGCTTGATATAATCTAATCCAGCTGGCAGCCGTAAGCTGTGTAGCACAGGTGAACCTGAGACGACCAAGATAGAAACCTTAGGAAATACTTTCAGAAGATATTGACAGATTGCCAACATTCGACGAATGTTACCCAGCCCAAATGCATCGTGAGAATAAACCATTAATCTCATGGGGAAGGCTCCGATGCGGTTGAATAGAATCGTGAGTGAATACTGTGAGCCATCAAAAGAGAACAGCTAAGCGACTTGCACGACCTTGATGTGGGAGGTAGAACGGCTGGGAGACTGCTTCACGGTCAATGGGCTACTAAACATGGGGCGACCGATGCCAATGTAATAGAATCCAGCCTTGCTGAGGGATTTCGGATCTAAGAAATTTCGTCCATCAATCATGACCGCTTGCTCCATGCGATCGGCCAGCTTTGCGTAATCGAGCTGCTGAAACTGCTTCCACTCGGTCAAAAGGACTAGGGCATCACAGTCAGTTGCCAGATCTTCGGGTGTTGCCGTCAGGGTCACCTGATCGGGCAGCGTATGAAATCCAGTGTTGACCTCGGTATACATTGGATCGTAGGCTTTGACTTTCGCGCCTAGCCGATTGAGTTCTTCAATCAGGTCGATCGCCGGGGCATCGCGTAGATCATCCGTATCAGGCTTGAAGGTAAGACCCAATAGCCCGATCGTTTTTCCATTGAGGATCTTCAACACCTGCTGAAGTTTTTCCAAGGGCAGCAGCTTTTGCTGGGCGTTTGTCTGGACTGCGGCTTGCAGCAGGGTGGCCTCATAGCCATAGTCTTGAGCGGTATGTACCAGCGCCGCAACATCCTTGGGAAAGCAGGAGCCGCCCCAGCCGATGCCTGCTTGCAGAAACTTGCTGCCGATGCGAGAATCTAGCCCGATGCCCTGAGCCACCTGCGTCACATCTGCCCCAACGCGATCGCAGATATTTGCCACTTCGTTAATGAAGCTGATTTTTGTGGCTAAAAACGCATTGGCGGCATACTTAATCATCTCCGCCGAAGTCAGATCGGTAACAACAACTGGAACGGGCGGAAGACAGGGGTTTTCAGCAAACTGACGGGCGACAATTGGGGCGTAAAGATCTTCCATCTGGGCGATCGCCTGCGGGCTGCTGCTGCCCAGTACGATCCGGTCAGGATTGAAAGTATCATGGATAGCCGAGCCTTCTCGCAAAAACTCAGGATTGCTCACCACATCAAATTCCACTGCCCCCATCTGCCGCTGAGCCATCTCTTCAAGAATCAGGTGACGCACCCAATCTCCAGAGCCGATCGGCACGGTCGATTTATTGACCACAACTTTGTAGCCCCCGCTCCAGAATTGCCCGATGCCGCGCGCCACGGCCTCTACATAGCGGGTGTCGCTCTCGCCGCTGGGCAGAGGCGGTGTGCCAACTGCAATGAACAGCACCTCTCCATGAGCCACGCCTGCGGCTAAATCCGTCGTAAAAGTGAGGCGATCGGCCTGCATAGCAGTTTGCATTAATGCCGATAGTCCTGGCTCATAAATCGGCGATTCTCCGGACTGCATCAAGCGAACCTTCGCCTCGTTGTTATCGACACAAATAACATCATGTCCGCTATGAGCTAAGCAAACCCCAGTCACTAAGCCAACGTATCCCGTTCCAATTACGCAGACTCTCATAGAGTTCCTCCAATTATTGCCAGGGGGTCAAGGGTAGTGGTACTTAGGTAAGGACTACCGGGTCAAGAACGACAAGAACAGTGTCAATCAACCTGCTGCAATAGGCTTTTCACCTGTCCTTGTTTCATACATTAAGGTGGCTCAATGAAGTAAGCATGAACGATAGATGAGATAAATTTCATGAGAAAATCTCATGAAAATCGGGCTTGAAATATAGCCATACAGCCATCTACCTTATTTTTCTATTTACCGATGCGATACAATGCACCATGAATGGCATCGTTATGTAAGAGAAATCCTGTGAACCAGTTCTCTGATCTAGATCAACCACAAGCAGCGGGACTACTGGCTTCTGGATCTCGCTGGCGCGCGCTTTGGCGGCAGACGCGAACTCGTATCCTATTACTCTACTTATTTTTGATGCTGCTGCTGGCGATCGGCGCTACGCCAATTTTTCGCTGGCTGTTGTTTAGCAACGTTGACAGTCGCGTTCGTCAAGATCTAGCAGATGAAATGGCGGATTTTCAGCAAGATTATCTAGCCTGGGAAGATGCTCCAGAGCAGTCTGTGGATGACTTGAAGCGATTCATTAGCAGGTTCTTGGCTGACAAGTTGCCAGAAGACGACAATTTTTACATCGCAGTGGTTGAAGGACGGTTTTATCAGTCAAATCCCGCAGCGCTGGTGGAACCGCTCCTGCCTGACTCGGATCTGGTTGCTTTTTGGTCAGGAGTGACGCAGCCCACCTCTGGAGAAAGAGAGATTAAAAACACGAACATCGGCAAAGTTCTCTACCTGATCCAGCCGCTAATGGTTGATGGACGAATTGAAGGCGTTTTTGTGACAGCCCATCTGACAGCGGGCGAACAGAACGAGGCGCTAGTTGGAGTCTACTTGTTTGCAGGGCTGGCGACAGGCGTGGTGCTGTTGTCCTTTGCGGGAACATGGCTGCTGACTGGACGAATGTTTACCCCTATTCGTAGATTAGCTGGTATTGCCCGCTCGATCGTCAGCGAATCTGATTTAAACCAGCGGATTGAACCGATGCGTGGTGATAGTGAGATGACGGAGTTGACCAATGTATTCAACCAGATGATGGAGCGGATTCAAAAAGCTTTTGATTCCCAGCGCGACTTTATTAATGACGCTGGACATGAGCTGCGAACTCCAATTACCATTATTCAGGGACATCTAGAGTTGATGAATGATATCACTCCAGAGCAACAGGTAACTATCGATCTCGCGATGGACGAACTCGATCGAATGAATCGATTTGTTAACGATCTGATTCTGTTGGCAAAGGCAGAAAGAGCTGATTTTCTCCAGATGGAATCGATCGATGCGGCTGCATTTGTGGATGAATTGTCCTCCAAAGCCTCTAGCCTTGCCGAGCGCAAATGGCATTTGGTCAACCGCTGTAGTAATACCTTTAAGGGCGATCGCCAGCGATTGACGGGAGCCTTGCTCAACCTAGCGCAAAATGCCATACAGCACACGCGACCCAATGACTTAATTGAGGTGGGTGCGGTGTCCGATGGCAGTACGGTTCGCTTCTGGGTGCGGGATACCGGAGATGGCATTTCCCTAGATGACCAAAAGCGAATTTTCGATCGCTTTGCGCGGGCAGCCAACAGCTATCGCCGCTCGGAAGGGGTGGGGTTGGGGCTGGCGATTGTGAAGGCGATCATCACAGCCCACCACGGCAAGATTGAGCTGGTCAGTCAACTGGGCGCAGGCTCAACCTTTACGCTTATTATTCCGCAGGAGCCGCCAATACCCATGCGCCAAGCCGTACTGCCAGTAATTGACGCTGTGCCCAGAGTTGCTCCACCCGTAGAAATGAAATAAGGCAATGCTATGGGTCGTATCCTGATAGTTGAGGACGAGTCTCGGATTAGCGCGTTTTTGGAGAAAGGCTTGCAGGCAAACGGTTTTACCACAACTGTTTTGCGAGACGGTCGAGATGCAGCACAAATGATCTTGGGCAACGATTTTGATCTGGTTATTCTTGATTTGGGCTTGCCCGGTAAAGATGGATTCATGGTGCTGGAGGAGCTGCGCGGGCAGGGAGCAACAACGCCTGTGATTATTTTGACTGCCAGAGATGAGGTGACTGATAAAGTTGCTGGGCTTGAAAGCGGTGCAGATGATTATGTCACAAAGCCCTTTCGATTTGAGGAACTGCTGGCGCGGGTGCGGGCAAGGCTGCGGACGGTCGGTGCGGCTGTAGATACTGAAGCGCTGCTGAAGTGCCGGGAGGTGACCCTAAATCTGCGGACACGTCGGGCACAAGTGGATGATCATGTTGTTGAACTCTCGTCGCGCGAATTCATCCTAGCCGAAACTTTTTTCCGTCATCCCGATCAGGTGATGAGTCGGGAGCAGTTGCTCAATCATGTCTGGGGGTACGACTACGATCCAGGCTCTAACATCGTTGATGTGTATGTGGGGTACCTGCGAAAAAAGTTGGGTGAAGGGCTGATTGAGACGGTGCGCGGCATAGGCTACCGCTTAAAAATATAAGAAGATTTTCATCTTGAATCTATGTTCACTTTATCCTATGCTGTGATGTTAATTAGCGAGTTCGCTCGCAATAATGAAGAGATTTTAGTGCTGCTTAGCGGGATGGTTTTTGGTGGGAGTGGGGGGCAGAGCGCCCCACTCCCACCAAAAACCATCCCAAGTGTCGGTAATGCCAATATCTTTGAGCAAAAGGCTCAATAGCACCTTACTGGGTTAAGGTAGCTGTCACGCAACAGACTCTGGTGAATCAGTGAGTCAAGGAAAGCATGTATCGCATTCTCATCGTTGAAGATGAACCTCGCATTGCAGAGTTTTTAGAGAAAGGTTTACAGAGATACGGTTTTGAAACTGCAACGGTGAGTAACGGCAATGATGTCTTTCCCGGCATCCAGCGCGATCGTTTCGACCTAATTTTACTAGACTTAGGTCTGCCTGGAAAAGACGGTTGGATGGTGCTAGATGAACTACGCCATGGTGGTACAACCCTACCAATCGTGATTGTCACGGCTCGTGAAGGGGAAGACAATAAGGTAGAGAGCTTTAAGCGAGGAGCCAATGACTACATCATGAAGCCCTTCCGATTCAAGGAGCTTTTGACCAAAGTGAATATGCTACTGCGCTAATGCAAGGTATAGGCGTAGCTCCAGCTCATCCTGACTTTATCGATGCAACGATTCGTGGCTTCACAGACTGTTGAGGGCGGAGCCTACATACGCTAAGCATCTTTATCAACATAAGAAATTTTCAACATAAGAAATCTTTCATCGAAACTTCATCTTAATCTCACATAGTCTTATTAATATAGGCTTATTGCTTAAGTGAAGGGATACAGATGTTTCAAAGAATTAATCTTACCTCACAGCTTGATGCAGTGAGATGGCGATCGCTAAAATCTGAGCTGCGATTGGGAAAAGGCTGAGATTAGGTGACGAGCGCAAAGTAGCCCATTCGAGTAACCCTGCAAGAGATTAATTTCTGCTTTCACGATGCAGTGTTTTCCACAGTGAATGAGGTATGAATTAGCTTCTCGGAGCGCAAAATTTTCGCTCTCAATCTTGCCTAATTAATTCTGCTTGAATCGTCTGGGTAGATTTTTCCAGCCGTCCTAAAGTAATATAATGATATAGGGGAGATCTGACGGATTCTTATTAGGAAGACGAGATCTGGGGTTATAGAGTTCCTAACCTCGCAGGCACTATCATTTCGAACATCTTTTACGTTGTCTTTACCTGAATCGATCGCACTCCTGTAAATCCTGTCAATCCGTTGCCTTTGAAAATCGCGCTCTGGAAAGCTAGACTCGCTATTGCACACAGCCTGTCCATTTAAGGGCTATTGTGATAATTTAAGCCCATAGCTAGATAGCGATTCGGAGTATCTCTCATACCATGTTTGTATCAGAGAGGCACTAAAGCGTCTTGCACGGCTCCGATTTCCGGCGCGCTTTGTTTGTGGTCAAAAAGTTTGTGGTCAAAAATATTTTAGAGGCAGCGATCGTCACTCAAAATACATTTCGAGTCCTCAATCTTTAGGGCTTTAGACTAACATTTGAATCGGGAATTTAACAAGATTAGGGAGGGTAAAAGCGAAACATCTGATACTTTTCAACCGTCTTTTAGATATCGGTCAGTTTTGAAGCGGTTTGTGGGACAGCTCTTGTAGGCATATCCAATTCTTAGCTATTGAAATTGTAATTCTTTTTGCAGACTGTTAACAGCGCTACTTTTATTCGAACATTGCTATTATGACTATTCTGGTGGCATCAGGAAACGATGAGTTGGCTAAGGAGAAGTTAGCTCAGCTCATTAAAGAGTTAAGGGGTCACACAACGCAGCGAGAGTTTGCCAAACTACTTGGAACCTCCTATACTTCAGTTCAGGATTGGGAAAAACAAATTCGTCTTCCCAAGGAAGATAACCTTAAGCGCATTGCTCAGCTTAAGGGGTGGACTCAAGAAGAACTTTTGCGCCACCTATTTTTTCTGGATGATCAAGCTGAAGTCATTTCGACCAATCCGATGGAGGTGCTTATTCCTCAAATCCAGACCTTATCTCTGCCCCAGATGCAGCAGTTGAGCGATTATCTCACTGCCCAGTTAACCCAAGCTAAAGTGACCCAAGCTCAATTGCCCCAAGATCAGAGCACCCAGAAGAGTGACAAAAGCCGTTTGCTGAGCGAAATGCAGAAGCACAATCTGCATCTGCTGTTGAGAGCTTCCCTCAAGAACCAAAGCCCAACGGAAGCTATGGCAAAGGTTAGAGTTAAACCTGATGTATTCACCAACATTTTTCTGAGGAATTATACGAAACAAGTAGTTTCATATAACGATTTACAGAAACTCAGCAGTCTATGTTGTCGCGTCATTCAGTGGAGAGCCGTTCAACCACCAGAAATAGACTGTCGTGAAACCTATCTGGGTGAAACGGAGTTACTCTTCCAGGTGTTAGCTGAAAGCCTTGACGGTTAGTAATGTGAAAAATTATTTTCTATGGGCTAGCTGGCTGCTCCATCTGCTGCTGTAGGTCTGCTGCCATAGGTGAAGTGAAATAGGGTGAACTCCACCTGTAAGCTTCCAGGCATTTCAGGAACTTTGCTAATTTCCCGATTTTGCCGGATAGGTGACAAAGTTCAGGGCTGTGCCTGATTAACCTCAAGTCCCAAGATCGCCCATCCAGAGTAACCGGGAGCGCTCTTAGCATTTACTTTGCATGTTATCCGGCATCCATCAGCATTGTGGAGTAGCACTGGCTGACGAGACTTTTCTGCTGTCTGGATCTGCTGATCGATCCACCTGTGAATCTCCTGGTCAACACTAAAGTCAAGTAGACGAAGACCTACAGCATCGATTGCCAGCAGTTCAAACGCAGGTAAGTTAATTGACAAAATAGAGCCTGATGGGCGATCGACAATGATTGCAGGAAGCCGTTTTTTGTCTAAGACTGCGCGAAGGTGGAAGAAGTAAGCTGACAGGTAAACTGCTGCTTCTGCGGCGCAAGTTGGCTGGTTTCTCCAATGCCGATCAAACGCTTTTGGAGTAATGCTTAGAGACTTGTAATACATTTTTCCGTGGTAGAGGCACAAAAAATTTGCTGTTCAACAGGATCTCGAATTAAGTAACTCTCAGATGCTGTCTCATCCTATATCTTTAGCGAAAGGCAGAGGAAATAGTTCAGTGGAAGTTTTGCTGAAGCTTACCGAACGATCGTACACCTAAGGTATGCTTTTAATCAGAGCATTTTATTTGCCAAATGATAGTGTATTCTCTGTGACTTCTTCAAAAGTTTATAAAGCTGATGCGGGTTCTACTGACTATTGCTCATTTCTTTAAGCCAAATGGCGGGCAACATGGCTCTCAGCGAAAAGATCCCAGACCGCGCTTGCAGGCATTAACCCTAAGCCTTAGTGCCTTGCATCAGCTTTTTAGCAAGTCTCAGGGAATGATTGACATTGCTCAACGGTCAACGCTGCCCGTTAATCAATCGCAATCCTGTGATCTAGATATTGTCATTTGCACAACTCAGAATCATCACCTGCTAAATCACCTTTCCGTTCCATACCATTTTTATAAGCATCACCCAACCCAAGCAGATCCCCTAGCATTGGGATTTGAATGTCAGGCAGTCCTGCAGAATTGTCTCGGACAGTATGATTATTATTGTTTTTTAGAAGACGATTTAATTCTTCATGATCCTTGGTTCTTCGTCAAATTGGACTGGTTTACTAAGCAAGCAGGGGACTTGAGCCTGCTCCAGCCGAACCGATATGAAGTTTCTGCTCATGCTCTAACTTGTAAAACTTACATTGATGGCAATCTAGCTCCACAAGTCACTGCACCCTTTCAAAATGTGCAAGAGCAATCACAAATTCAGGGAACTTTCCTAGGGCTTCCGATTCGTTTCCAACGTGCCCTCAACCCCCACTCTGGCTGCTATTTTCTCAATGCGAACCAAATGGAGCATTGGGCAAAACAGCCTGATTTCATGAACAAAGACTCCCAATTTGTCGGGCCACTAGAAAGCGCTGCCACATTAGGAATCATGAAAGCTTTTCGAGTTTACAAAACGGCACCAGAGCAAGCAAACTTTCTAGAAATTCAGCACTTTGGGAAGGTTTTTTTGAGCCTTGTTGGACAGAAGGTTGATCTGGTATCGCCCTCTCCAAAAAGTTAACTGCTGATTTATGGTGGTTCTACTTGACCAACAAGGCTTCCTTGGTAAGTCATGGATTGAACATCGCAAAACCAAACGCTAGAACTGGTTTTGCTGAATAATGCTGACGATAGTTTGAGAGACATCCAGCTTTTCAGGAGTTTTTGAGGTTCAGCAATAGTTCTTTTTTGAGCTTACTACATCTGAGTTAAGTCCAGAAAATTGTATCAGCAAAAGGTATCCCAGCCGTTCTCCTACCGATTTAAACGAATTTGTGGGCACATTGAAGTCAGAAGGGGCTTGGCATTGCCAAGCCCGTACCGGGATCTGTCGTAGTTCCAATTCAAATTGGTATCATTTTATTCCCCAAAAAATAGGTTTGATCCTAAAAATCATCAGAGCTATTTTTCGATCTGTTTTTTTGGTGAGACGTTTTCATCCCTATAGTTTCCTAATCTTTTCCTAGAGAATGCTTGGGAGTAGCCTCAAGGTATGGTCAACCTTATCATGAGAAAACTCTTATATTGCTTGACAGATATAGTCTGTCAGTCTTAAATCTTGAACAGGAGCAAAAACAGCGTCGTTGCCGATCGCAGAGATAGGTTTTAGGTAGGAAGATCGCAAGCGGTATTCTCACATAAAAGTTTATTTCCTGACTGAGCAACCCTATAACAGTTTACTGAGCTTATTTTATGTAAGCCTGGTGAACTGCTGAGTTTCTTGAGAATTTATAAAGATGGCCTTCCGAAGATATTTCTGCGGAAAACTTCTTACCTAAGATTTTCTCAAATCTTTGACTTTCAGAGGTGTACATCCAATCAAACTGAAGGCGATCGAGTATCTAAACTAATCCCATTTTTGGTTTCAATTCACTTCCCAGACTATATTTTGAAGAGTTAGAGCCTCTTCCAGAAATTTACTAAACTTTTCCAGGAAAGTGCGAGATTGCATCTTGTAAAAAGTTGCTGTGCTCTCATCCTCAGTAGCGATGCGGTTTTCATGACCGCACCCCTGTTTTGCCATGCAAAGGCATTGGTAAAGCCATAGTTTTTGGGCGATCGCGATCGCTTAATTTTGCATGGAAACAAATGGAGCTGAGTAACGCCTGAAGCGCAGCTTCTAGCCTTACTCAACAAAAAAGCTTTCACAACTATTTCAGCCCAATATCTAAGGAGTTAAAGAGATCTAATGGTGGCATATAACTACAGCGAGCAATACTTAATCGGCAATGACTTTGGTGGTCAAAACCTGAACGGTTCGACGTTTTTTAAGGCAAAATTGGAAGGCGTTCGTTTTAACGGGGCGCAGCTCAGAGGCACTAACTTTGAAGAAGCGTCGCTACTCAATATCACCGCAACAAATGCAATCTTTGCCGCCAATTCCAACTTTGGGCCTGCCAATTTTTACAAAGCAACTTTAGAAAATGTCAACTTCAGAGGTGCGAACCTAACAGGTGCAAATCTATCGCTGGTTAATACAAAATTTATTAACCTATCCAATACCAATCTGACTAACGCTATTCTGCGGGAAACTAACCTCAGTGGCGAACAGTCTGAGCGTCCAAACCTCTCAGGCGCTAACTTTACGGGCGCTGATTTCTATAAAGCAAAGCTAAAAGCGGCTGACTTTTCAGGAGCTATACTCAGAGATGCCAAGTTTGAAGAGGCTGATCTAGAAGCTGCCCTGCTGGTGAACATGGATGCTACAGGAGCTGATTTTAGACTAGCGAAATTCGTTGATATTACTTTGCAAAACGCGATTTTCGACCTGGCTAACTTCAGCAATGTCGTTTTGAGCGATGCTCCGCTAGAGCCAGGTCAGGTGGGCAATGTCAAGTTTCGGGGAGCAAATCTCAGCGGTTTTCTGGCAGATGATGCGACTTTGACGGGAGCAGATTTTAGTGCCCATGTGGCCGCGAATGGAACTGTGACAGCCACACGCCTGACAGGAGCAAAATTTGACGACACTGATTTGAGTGGAGCAAACTTCACTCAAGCCAATGCAGAAGGCATCTTCTTTAATGGACTGGCTGTTGGCGCAAATTTCACCAATGCCAACCTGAGAAACGCCAACCTATCTAAAGCTGACTTTACGAATGCGACGTTCATTGGCGCAGATTTGACCGGAGCGATCGCCGTAGATGCAATTGGCTTAACGTTGGGAACCTCTGGCGCTGATACCCTCACCGGAACTGAAGCCAAAGATAACATCTTCGGTTTGGATGGCAATGACAGCTTCAGCGGGCTGGGGGGAGATGACTATCTAGATGGGGGATCTGGCAGCGACAACCTTAGCGGCGGCGGCGGCAGCGATTACCTCAATGGTGGGGCAGGCAATGATGCGCTGAATGGCGGAGCCGCAAACGATACTCTAGCAGGCGGCGCGGGCAACGATAGCTACACCGTCAACAGCAGCGATGATGCCATTATTGAAGCCGCCAACCAGGGGACGGACACTGTGCAGTCGAGTGTTGACTACATCCTGAGCAACAATGTGGAACGGCTGACGCTAACGGGTACGGCGATCGCAGGCACAGGCAACCAACTCGCCAACACCCTCATTGGCAACGGCAGCAACAATAGCCTCAGCGGCGATGGCGGCAACGATAGCCTCAGTGGTGAGGCGGGGGATGACACGCTCAACGGCGGATTGGGGAACGATACGCTCATTGGCGGATTGGGCAACGACACCTATGGAATTGATGGGGCTGGGGATGTCATTACCGAAAATGCTGACGAAGGCACAGATACGGTAGAGTCGAGCTTTGATTACACCTTGGGAGCAACCCTAGAAAACTTAATTCTGACGGGTGGCGCATCAGTGGGTACGGGCAATGACTCCGCAAACAGCATCATCGGCAACGGTAACAACAATACCCTGAACGGTGGATTGGGCAACGACAGCCTTCTCGGCAATGGCGGTGCCGATCTCCTTCAGGGCGCAGGTGGCAACGACAGCCTAGAGGGTGGAGAAGGCGATGACAGTCTCAACGGCGGCTTCGGAATGGATACCCTAATCGGCGGTGCAGGAGCTGACACGCTGACCGGAGGGGATGGCAACGATCTGTTAACGGGTGGTGCAGGCAACGATATCCTCAACGGAGGGGATGGCAGCGATACCCTTATCTTTACATCAGACTTTGGAGCCGATCGCATCAACAATTTCGCCAATGGTGCAGATCGGATTGATCTGAAAGCATTTGCGACTAGCTTTAGCGCTTTAACAGTCACCCAAAGCGGCGCAAATACCGTTCTTTCCGGTTCGGTGTTTGGGGCAGGCAACACTATTACTTTGGCAGGTTTCACGGCCAGCAACGTGGATGCTAGTGATTTTATCTTCGCCTGATAGCCTCATAGCCTTCTTGTATCGCCTTAATCATCAGGTTTAGGACATTTAGGGCGCGGAGCGCGCCCTAAATGTCCCCGTCCTAACCGCCTTGGCGGTTGCTGTAACAGTAAGTAATTGAGTTAGGGCGAGTTATTTTTTGAGAGCCGCGCTCCGCGCGGCTCTCAAAAAATAACTCATTGAATCTAGGCGCGCAGCGCTGTAATGATTTTGATTGGGTGGGCTTTGCTCACCCAATCAAAATCATTACATGAAGACTACCGAATAATGTAGCCACGTCAAACAATGGCAGCGTTGAGAACTCTAGACATTTGCGCCACCTCAGCTTGAATAGCGTCTAAAAGGTGAGGCAATTCAGTTTTGAGAGATTCTAAGTCTTGCTGAGTCACAGAGTCTTGAATGAAGCGATCGGTTTCTGGATAACGTTGCTGATATTGTCTGAGCATCTCCAACAGCATATAGCTGTAATCAGTGACATGACTCAGATGATTACCCATAGAGTTAAAGAGAAGGCTAAACTCAGAGATAGCTTCAGCAACAGTGGGTTCAGGGCTGGGTCTCTTTTCAGTTTGAATGAGCTTGGTCTGGGTTTGGTGCAAATCTTCCAGGGTTTGCTGCAAAGACTGATTTTTTTCCTTAAGCTCCTGGGTGCGTTCCTGTACCTTTCTCTCTAGGATCTGGCTGTACACCTCCAATTGCTCATTGCTGTCTTTTTGGACTTCTAAGAGCTGCTGCACTTCTTGAATCAGGCGGTTGAGTGACGTGGCTAGAATGCCAATTTCATCTCGGCTAGTGACGGGTGCGCGTAGGTCAAAGTTGGCTTTTTCAGTCACTTGTTGAGCAACATAGGTCACTGCCTGGATAGGGCGGGCGATCGCCCGACTCATATAAAGCACCAAGAGAGTGGCGATCGCAGCCGATATCAATAGGCTGATGGTAATAATCTGCAATCTCAATTCTTCTGCTCTTTTCAGCTCAACCTTGGCTTGACTGTACTCCGCTGCCGTTACATCTACAAGGCTGGCAATATCATCCAGAAATTCATCCAATGTGAACACTTGAGGGCTGTGCATGAAACTGAACAGCCGCGATTGGGTGGCGCTGATGGCAGTCGGAGATAAGTTTCTGGGATTGCTGTCTGCAAATAGAACTTCCGACTGGTTCAGGTAGTCATCAAAATCATTCTTTGTCAGCATCAATTGGTCATAGGCCGCTTTTTCCGGGAGCGTATCTTTTAGCTGCCGCTGTGGGTTTCTAAAAGTTGCCTTAAAATCTATCCACTCATGGCGGACATCAGCAACAGCTTCCAGCAGCTGGGGATACTTTTCCTGCCACAGATTGGGTTGTCCCATGTAGAAAATCAGCTTATGCTGCTGAGTGCGAACCCGAAAAATACTGCTTTGTAAACGGTAGACCTGGTAGAGTTCTTCAACGGCATCTATTTCCTCGTGAAGTGCGTCTTCATGGTAGCGATCGGCCACTATAAACCCCAGCGCAGTTCCCAGCATGGCAGCACCGAGAACAAACGCGTATCCCAGGGTTAGCTTTTGTCCGACTTTTAGATCTCCCAACCAATTTCCCAGCCCACCCGAAGGCGGAAGCTGCGAATCACTCAAGAGGAAGTTGGCCATACTATCTCCAGACAGTTATGAAAGCTGTAATTTATGAAAGCTGTAGTGGTTCAATCCTTCAATGGCAGAGGAGGAGGATGCAGCTTAGGATTTTATAATCTTTTATTCTCTCACAAGTTTCTTGGGGTAGCTGCCGCCATTTTGCTGATGACATCTGGGGTAGCGCGTGGGGGCTTAATCCGGCTTAGAATCTTGGTCAGGGTCGCAGACGATAGCCCATGCCCCGTACAGTTTCAATCAAATCACTGCCAAGCTTTTTGCGGAGATAGCCCACGTAAACATCCACGACGTTAGAACCTGGGTTGTAGTCATAGCCCCAAACGCGATCTAATAATTGTTCCCGGCTAAATACCTGTCCGGGTTGGCGAAAGAACATTTCTGCCATCGTGAATTCACGAGCGGGCAGATCCACGTTACACCCGTTGACCGTGGCTCTCCGGGTTCGTAAGTTGAGCATTACTCCCCCGGCCTCCAAGATATGAATTTCTTCGATCTTTGCCTGCGTCGAATGCCGCAGTTGCACCCGCACCCTTGCCAGCAATTCTTCAAATCGAAAGGGTTTCGTGACATAGTCATTGGCTCCGCCTTCTAGCCCTGCAACTTTGTCATAAATGTCGTCTCTAGCCGTGAGAATAATGATGGGCAAAGTTTGGCCCTGCTCACGCAAGTTTTCTAGAACCTCCAAACCATCTTTTTTGGGTAAGCCTAGGTCTAGAATCAGCAAATCGAATTGGTTGGCTTGAGCCAGATCCAGCGCCTCCAAGCCATCACTGGCAATCATGGTCGTAAACCCCCGCGATTTAAATCCCTTTTCGAGAAACACCGTAATGCGAGGATCATCTTCGGCGATGAGGATATGCGACATGGACAACAGCCTCCTGCGGCGGATCTAAGGGTAAAACAAGGGTAAACATTGAGCCGGAGCCGAGCTTGCTCCGCAACAGAACCTGTCCACTATGAGCTTCTGCGATCGCTTTCACAATGGACAGTCCTAAGCCGCAGCCCTCCAGACGCTGACGGCTATTGGCAGCGCGGGTAAATCGGTCAAAAATGCGCTTTTGGTCGGGTAGCGGTATGCCTTCGCCTGTATCCCTGACCCAAAACCGAACTTTGCCTTTGGCAATCGTTGAGCCAATAGCGATCGTATCTTTCGCCTGAGTATGCTGGGCAGCATTTTGTGCCAAATTCATCAGGGCTTCTGTAATTCGCTCGCGATCGACCACAATTTGCCCGCGCGCAGTTTCATCCAGCTGCCAGTCGCGCCCTGCCAGCGCTTTGGCTTTGGTAAACAGCTCTTTCGTCAACTCTGCTGCATTCACTACAGTCAGATGCAGAAAATCGCTGCGCTCTGCTTTGGCTAACACAATCATGTCATTCACCATGCGGCTCATGCGATCCAACTCGCCCATGACCAATGACAGCGTTGCCCGTTGCTCATCGGGATCATTTCCCATAAGCTCCAAGTTTCCCTGAATGATAGTAATGGGAGTCCGCAATTCATGTCCAGCATCATTGACAAACTCTCGCTGCGTATCAAAGGCGGTCTCCAGGCGATCCATCATACTGTTAAAGGTGGCTGCCATTTCAGCGAGTTCTCCGCTCCCCTGCACGGGCAACCGCTTAGATAAGTCCGTTTCGCTAATCGTTTGAGCCGTTACCGTCATTATTCTTAGGGGAGCCAGCACATGACCTGCGGCTAACCAAGTTAGCACTAGAGAAATCGCAAATAGCGCCAGCGACACTTGGATAATCACGACCACCGCTTCCAGAATTTCTGCCCGCTCTCCTGCGGTGGTATGCGCGATTACAAGCACCCCTCGTGTCTGCCCATGCATCTGGACTGGCTCAAGCATATAAAGAATAGCGCCCGTCTCAAAACCTTTGGTTTCTGCGACTCCTTGAGACGGACGGGTCTGGCTGCCCCAATCCTGCATTAGGGTTGAGTCTCTGCTAAGGATTTGAGGGCGACCTCTGGGGCTAGATTTGAAAAATTTACCGTCCATAAATGTGATGAAAAACGTATCATCTACCGGGACGCGATAGCGCAGATATTGTTCAAAAAACTCCTCTAATTCTTCTTCTGATGCAGGCGGAATCATATGGCGAGTCTCAATGGGAAAGGATTCTTTGAGCCGCTCCAGATCCTCTGGATCATATTTTTCGGGGTTTTGTGGAAACGACTGACCTTGGGCAACCAACTCTCGAAATGTTTCCATTTCTTCTACCATGTTCTGGCGAACGCGCTCGTCCACCCGCTGAAACAGCAAATATCGGAACGCCGGGATGCCCAGCAGAAAAATGAGTCCCAAAATGAGCAAATACCACTGAAGAATGCGTGTCCGGGTTTCTCCAAAAATATGCTGATAGCCGCGATCGAACGAGCCAATACCAGAAGAGGGAATACCAGGAGGAGATGGAGCGCGCTTAGAAACGAGGTTTTCCGCGAGGCTCCTACTCTGAGCTTTCAATGGCTTTACCGATGATCTTTTCCCGCCTATATCCATATGCTATATCCCTATATGTAGCAGTTCTAAATGGTTGGTGAGATGGGTTGCAAGGTGAGAGAGCCATAGTATCTGCCTACCTTGCAATTCACTGATGGGTAGTCCTCAAAATGTAATGATTTTTTGTGGTGTAGGCAAAGCTCACATTACAAAAAATCATTACCTGTATGCCGCCCATCTATGATTACTATATGTAATTGCTATAGAAGTCCTCTACCACTTTCTATGCGAGGCTTTGTCGCAAAAATTAATAATTGGAATGAACAAGTATAACCAGATGCCTCAGCTATTTCTCCAAGCACTTTACTACTCTATATCCTGCTCTGACTGCATTTCAAGAATGTATTCACTCATGGAGATTTCTAAAATAGGACTGACGCCGCTTTGCGCGGGGTTAGTGTAGTTTCTTGGAAGCCGCGCTCCGCAAAACTTCTAAAATAACTGTGGCTCACGCAATTAGAAGTGTAAATGGTTGCTCTTACGAATGTATTCCAGTTGTTATCCCAGCGATAGAGTGGGTCGCTAGGTGTTGCCGTTGCCTCCGAAGGATGACGCTTCGTATCTCAACCCAGACTATTGGTGGAAGCCTCGTCGAGGGCGCTGCATATCAAACTTATATATCGATCTAATATCGATTAAGTAAGGCTGATAGTCATAAAGTCTGAGATTGATGAGAATTCTCTTAGATTAAAGACACCCGTATTAGAGTTTTCTTAGATTTGTTGACAGGTAAATTCTGTCAGGATTAAATCACTATTGTTGACAGGAAAAGCCTGTCAGCCTAAATCACTGCCCCATTGAAACTGGTCTGTGTTTTAGAAAGTGTAATTAAGGGAATGAAAGCAGAGATTGAGTCGAGCTTAATTTCAGTTTTCAGATTAGAAAATTTCTTCAGGGAATGAGTTGTTTTTGATTGCGATCGCTGTTGTCGCACGGATTTTCTATGGAAGAAATGTGCAGATTTAGCGGCGATCGACTTTAGGGCAGCTTTAGGGATGACACATGAATGCACTACCGGAGATTTAAATGGTTGTACTAAATTATGAAGGTCAAAACCTCGTTGGGAATAGCTTTCGGGGTCGCAATCTTAACGGTTCTACATTCTTTAAAGCTAGGCTGGAAAACGTTCGCTTTGATCCTAATGGTCAAGGAGTTGCAACCCAGCTAAGAGGCACTAACTTTAGTGAATCGACTTGGATTAATGTTAATGCAACCAACGCTATCTTTGCCCCAAGCGGCAGCTTTGGCATCGCAAACTTTTTTAAGGCAACTCTAGAGGGCGCTAACTTCACAGGGGCAAATCTGACGCAGGCAGACCTGTCATTTATCAATGCGAAGGCTATCAATTTCTCGAATGCCAATTTGACTAATGCCAATTTACAGGAAGCTAATATCAATGGTGAGCAATCCGAGCCACCTAACTTTACGGGCGCTAACTTTACGGGCGCTAACCTGTTTAAGGCAAATCTCAAAAGTGCTGACTTTACTGGCGCAACGCTAGTCAATACCAGTTTTGAAGATGCCAACATTGAAAATGTGATCTTCGTCAATATCAACGCAACTGGAGCCAATTTTCAACTGGCAAACTTCACGGATGCCACGCTGCAAAATGCAGTTTTTGACCTAGCCAACTTGAGTGGCGTCACCCTGACAGATAGCAGTCCGGCTGCTCCGGGTACTATCAGTGCTAGCAGCTATCGGGGAGCCAATCTCAGCGGGCTGCTTTCAGAAGATGTAAATTTCACCGGAGCAAACTTTAGCCCGTTTGTTGCCGCCGACGGCGCTGTTACCATCACGAACCTGACTGGAACTCAGCTAAATGATAGCGATGTCAGTGGCGCAAACTTTACCGAAGCCAATGCTGAAGGGGTGTCGATCAACGGGCTGGCGATCGGCGCTAACTTCACTAACGCCAATCTAAGAAACGCCGATTTATCTAAAGGAAACTTCGCCAGCGCCAACTTTTTTGGAGCCGATTTGACCGGGGCATTCGCTACAGATGCCATCGGTCTTTACATTGGTGATGCCACCGACAACGTCTTGAACAGCAGCGCTGATGCCAGCCCCAACGACAACCTGTTTGGCAATGAGGGGAATGACACCCTGAGCGGCGGCGGTGGCAATGACTACCTGGATGGCGGTGCGGGGAGCGATCGCATGAACGGTGGGGGGGGCAATGACACTTATGTCCTCACAGCAGGTGATTTGATCATTGAAAATGCCAACGCAGGCACCGACACAGTTCGGGCTTCAGCTAACTATACCCTAGCTGCCAATCTAGAAAATTTGGTGCTGCTCGGTAACGTGTCAAACGGTACGGGCAACGGTTTGGACAACACGATCACAGGCAACGGTGCCAACAACACGCTCAACGGCGCTGCGGGCAACGATGTCTTGGTGGGAGACGCAGGGAATGACACTTTAATTGGCGGCATCGGTAACGATACGCTCACGGGCGGAGTGGGTGTTGACACAATTCGCTACAGCAGCGGTGACGGCAGCGATACCATTAATGGATTCACTCGCGGAGCTGGCGGAGACATCCTCTCCTTTACCGGAATTACCGCTATTGATGTTCGACCTGTCAACGGCAGCGCCCAATTCTATATTGGCGATGGGATTGCAGGTAACGCAGGTTTTGCCACAGGCGAGCTGTTACTCACCCTCTCCAATACTCTCTTTGGATCAGGCAATGTAGCCGCAAATATTGATGCCGTTAACCGTCCAACTGTGCGGTTCTCATAGTCTTTTGGGATGGGGCTGCTGAGCGATCGCACCCCCATTTCTTCGATACAGGCTTTCTAGATCCAGCCAAATAGCAATTGGTTTACGGCAGTGAATAGCCGTAGCACATCCGCGCAGGCTGGATACGCCAAAAATTCATCTAATCATCAGGACTAAGAACATGGCAATTAGGAACGGCACTGAGCTAAACGATACGCTCAACGGCACCAATAACCTCGACACGCTACGGGGCTTTGGTGGAGATGACATTCTCAATGGTTTAGGCAACAATGACCTGATTCTGGGCGGAGAAGGTGCTGATCAGCTGTATGGTGGGGCTGGCAATGACAGGCTATTTGGTGAATTAGGCAGCGATACCCTGGACGGTGGTTTAGGGAATGACACCCTGGATGGTACAGGCGATGAAAGCGGTGACACCCTCCTGGGTGGAGTGGGCAATGATTTCCTCTTCGGCAGCACCGACGATGAGCTGCGGGGCGGAGAAGGCAACGACGTTCTGTTGGGTGAAGGGGAACTCTACGGCGAAATAGGTTTAGATACGATCACAGGCAGCTTTTTTGAGGATGTTCTGGAAGGCGGTGGCGATAGTGATTTCCTGGATGGCAGCCTCGGCAATGACTTCCTCTTGGGTGATGACTCCCTCAGCGCCTTTGGCAATGACACGCTTCTAGGCGGCGATGGTAACGACACGCTGGAGGGCGATGCGGACAGCTTGAGCGGCGGCGGCAGCGACTCGCTCTTGGGTGAATCTGGCGATGATCAGCTCTTCGGCTTTGCAGGCAACGACATCCTTGACGGCGGCGATGGGTTTGACACCCTGGAGGGCGGCGATGGCAACGACATCCTCGGAGGCGGATTAGACTCTAATCTACTTTTGGGTGGTTTGGGCTTGGACACGATCACGGGTGGTTTGGATGCCGACACGATCGAAGGACAAGAAGGGGCTGACAGCCTCTTGGGTGGAGGTGGCAACGATACCCTATATGGCGACGGTGACGGCATCGATACGCTGTCTGGCAACGACTACCTCAATGGTCAAGATGGCGATGACGAGCTTGATGGCGGTGCTGGAGTCGATAACATTTTGGGCGGGAACGGCAGCGATACCCTATACGGCGGCGATGACCTGACCAACCAAACCCAACGTGACACCCTGACAGGCGGTGGCGGGGTTGACTACTTTGTCCTGGAAGATTCTGGCTTGGCTGGGCAAAATGGCGACTTCATCAGCGCCTTCCAGAATAATGTGGACTTTCTGCAAACGGGGTACAGCTTTGAAGCGCTCACGGTCAGCCGCATTAATCTCAACATTGGTGGAGTGTCAACAGGCAGCACCCGCGTTAGCGTCACGGCAACAGGCGAAGAATTAGCGGTTTTGGCTGCGGTTCTTCCCGGACAAATTAACGCCGCAGACTTTGTACCTCTCTGATTCTAAAGTCATTCGCATGGCGATCGCCCTCTCTTCCATGAAAAAAGCAGATTAATGCACAGCGATCGCCATCCCTTAGCAATCAATTTAGCCTCTAAATGAAGTGAATCGAGTTTGTTTTTCAGAGAGACAAAATGTTTAGACATTGGCTGGTAGTAATTTCGTCAGGATATCTTCCTAGACTGCTCATCTTTAATGTTCTTTCCCTCTTCTAAAGATACGGAGAGGGGGACAACAAGATGAACAGATGAAAGATAAAAATGCTTTAGATGAGGAGATGCATCTATCATCCTCAGTTTCTAGGCAAACCACATCAATTTAGTAAAGCACTGAGGTAAATCATGGCTACTAGAAATGGAACCGCTCTTGGCGACACATTAAACGGAACCAACCAAGCCGATACCTTTAACGGCTTTGGCGGAGATGATATCTTGTATGGTTTAGGCGGTGCTGACACCATGCGGGGTGGACTAGATAAGGATCAAATCTACGGTGGTGAGGGCGCTGACCGCCTGTTTGGTGATTCCGGCGAAGATTCTTTATTTGGTGAGGGGGGCAACGACATTCTGTCCGGTGGCTCAAGCATCAACGATACCGATAATGGCTTCAAAGACTATCTGGATGGTGGCGAGGGCGCTGACCGGATCTATATTGGGCTTGATGATACTGGACTGGGTGGCGCTGGTAACGACACCCTCTATGGCAGTTTCACTAATGACTTACTCTATGGTGACGATGACGAAGGCTTAGTGTTTGGCGGAGCCGATTCTCTGAATGGTGGCGATGGCAATGACACCCTGTTTGGAGAAGCTAGTACTCTGTCGGGTGGCGGCAGTGACACTCTCAACGGTGAGGGAGGAGATGATAGCCTCTTTGGTTATGCCGGAAATGACTATCTCTATGGTGGCGACGGCGTTGACTATCTCGATGGTGGCGATGGCAACGATATCTTAGACGGTGGCGCTGGCTTCAGCACATTGCTCGGCGGCGCTGGCTTAGAAACCATCACGGGCGGTGCTGAAGGCGACTACATTGATGGCGGCGAGGGCGCTGATAACCTCAGCGGTTTGGGTGGTAATGACACCATCTACGGCGATGCCGACGCCGCTGAATCTCTAGCGGGCAATGATGTCCTCAACGGTGGCGCAGGCGATGACTTCCTTGATGGCGGTGCAGGCACCGATCGCCTCATTGGTAGTGCAGGTTTTGATGTGCTATTTGGTGGTGAAGACTTAGAAACCCAAACGACCCGCGACACGCTGACTGGTGGTACAGAAACCGATTACTTCCAGCTGTTGTTCACCGATTTTGTACCAGAGCCGATTCAGCCCGGTGAGCCAATTATCTCTCCGCCTGTTGGTGACTATATCACCGACTTCCAGAATGGCACTGACTTCTTTGTCATTGAAGGCACTGACTTCGCATCTCTTGGGTTCCAGAACACCACTATTAATGGTGTGACGGGTACTCGGATCTATGTTGTTCCCGATGTAGGCATTCCAATTGCGCAGGCAGAAACTCTAGCCTTCGTGGCAGGGGTAAACCGAGGAGCATTTGATACCTCAGACTTCCTGACTTCTATTTAGGCAGGAATTATGGCATTACGTAATTGAGTTAGGACGAGTTTTTTTTGAGAGCCGCGCTCCGCGCGGCTCTCAAAAAAAACTAATTGGATCTAAGCGCGTAGCGCTATACCTAGATATCAACTGAGCAGTCTGGCAGATATTTTCCGATCAGATGCTCTAGCCATTACCTCCTGTTGTCCTAATTTTTTAGGACAACAGGAGCTTCTCCCTTAGAGGATGTCTGAGAAGTGTAATTTGCTACCCGAACCGCCCCCTAAATCCCCCAATTCTGGGGGACTTTGAATAAGAACTGGTTTGAAAGTCCCCCAGAATTGGGGGGTTGGGGAGCGAATGCAGAACATTTGATACTTTTCAGATATCCTCTTACTTAGATTGCATGACCTGGACTTAAAAAGTTAGCAGTAGTCTCAAGCCTTCTCAACACCATGCGAATCTTATTTTTACATCCTAATTTCCCGGCTCAGTTTCGTCATGTGGCAACCGCGATCGCCAAAGATAAGCGTCACCAAGTTGTCTTTGGCACCACACGCCGCGAAGGTCATTTACCGGGTGTTTACAAAGCGCTGTACAAACCCTCACGAGAAGCTCACCCTGGAACTCATCACTATGTTCACACGCTAGAGAATGCCGTTATTCAAGGGCAAGCCGTCTACCGCATGGCGCAGCAGCTCAAGACGCGAGGATTTGTCCCCGATGTGGTCTATGGTCATTCGGGCTGGGGACCAACGTTATTCTGCAAAGATATTTTTCCAAAGGCTAAATTGCTCTGCTATTTTGAGTGGTTTTATCACGCCCACGGCTCAGATGCCGACTTTGACCCCAGCGACCCGATCGATGCCAACGCTGAAGCCCGCATTCGGATGAAGAATTCGCCGATTTTGACGGATCTCTATAGCTGCGATCGCGGACTTTCCCCCACCTACTGGCAACGTCAGCAGTTTCCCAGTGAGTATCACAGCAAAATCTCTGTCCTACACGACGGCGTAGACACGCAATATCTCTGCCCCAATCCAGGTGCAAAGCTGGTGCTACCGCGCATCAATCTCGATCTCTCTCACGTTGAAGAGTTGGTCACCTATGTGGGTCGCGGCATGGAACCTTACCGGGGCTTTCCTCAGTTCATGGAGGCAGTTGCGTTACTTCAGCAGCGACGTCCCAAGTGTCATGTCGTGGTTGTAGGGAGCGATCGCGTTGCCTATGGTAAACAGCTCCCGGACGGCAAAACTTACAAGCAGCAGATGCTCGAAAAACTGCCGCTCGACTTGTCCAGAATCCATTTCACAGGTTCACTTCCCTATCCCGAATATCTGCAAGTTCTCCAGGCTTCCACAGCCCACATTTACCTCACCCGCCCGTTTGTGTTGTCCTGGTCAATGATAGAAGCCATGTCCGCGGGCTGTCTCGTTGTGGGTTCCAATACCGCCCCAGTCACGGAGGTGATTCGAGATGGAGTGAACGGATTACTCGCAGATTTCTTCTCACCTGAAGACATTGCCGATCGCGTTGAGGAAGTTCTCAACCACCCCGATCGTATGGCTGAAATCCGATTGAAGGCACGAGAGACAGTTCTAAAACGATATGACCTGGCTAAATTACTGCCCCAACACTTGCAATGGATTCAGCAAGATCTAAGCGGTAGCCAAGTGCCGATTTGGGCTGGATCTCAGTCTCAATCTGCTCCTCCAACACAAAGTCACAGGCTAGATGAGATCAGTCTGGGCGAAGAAACTTCTGCTATGCCAGAATCAGCCATGTCCCTCAGTAATCGATCTCAAGAAACCCAAAAATTACCCGTAAAAACTCATTCTGCTAAAGTTGCCGTCACTTCAGGAAATCGATCACATGGAAAGCGTAAGAAGCATCAATAAGGTACCGACTGCGAATACAGCAATACTACAAATTGATGACCGGACGGTAACGGCTCCAGAATTGCTGTCACTCTTGAGTCAATACCAGCTATTGCCAAAGCTGCGGCAAGAAATTTTGATTGATCGGGCGATCGCTCCATTTAGCTGCACCTTGGAAGAACAAGAGCAAGGTTGCCTCAATTTCTATGCCCAGCAGAAGTTAACATCTGACACAGCACGTCAAGCATGGTTGCAACAGCAGAGTATGACAGAAGCTCAACTCATTGAGCAGGTAACTCGGCAGTTGAGAATTGAGCAATTTAAACAGGCAACCTGGGGCAGCAAGTTACAATCCTACTTTTTGCAGCGAAAGTCTCAGCTGGATCAGGTGGTCTATTCCCTGATTCGAGTTGGGGATGCCAATATTGCTAGGGAACTGTACTTCCGCTTGCAGGGTGACGAACAGCCTTTTGCAGAACTCGCACAGCAATACTCCCAAGGAGCAGAATCCCGGACAGGCGGATTAATCGGTCCCGCACCACTTAGCACTCCTCATCCCAGGCTTGCTCAGATTCTCCGCTCTAGTCAACCCGGACATCTGATGCCTCCAACTCGCATTGAAGACTTATGGATCATCGTGCGGCTAGAGCAGCTTTTGCCAGCGCAATTAGATGAACCCATGCGACAACGGTTACTGGACGAGCTGTTTGCCAACTGGCTTAAAGAACAACTTAAACCCCTTGAGACGGTTAAGATTGCGATCGCTGATCCTTGGTAGGTTAATAAACATCAGGTTATCAAAGCTGAAAGATAATCTGATCGGGCGTTAAATTTCTGTGGGTTTGGATAAAGTAAAAACCAGTTGCTTTGCTGCTCAACCTACAGGATGTCCCGCATTCTTTCGTTTCACCGATTAAAGTCTCTGTTCAAAAGAGCGATCGTCATGAGCTAAACCAGGACTTTTGGCGGCAGCAATTTCAGAGCCTTCGTATTGCTTACGGTGGCGCGCAGCTAATTGCAGATACTCTGGATCAGTCTTAGCCAACTGCCACTTTTCATAGAAAATCCTGGCAGATTGGGCTTTGATCGGATCTTCTTCACGGGGCAGAACCGTTTTAGAGCCTGCTGCATACTTGTGCCCCGACTTGTGATTGGCATACCGACGCGATCGGGTGTAGCCCATCTGCAAAAACTTTCGTGCCATGTCCATGCCAACAAAATCGTCTTGGGTTTTGTATCGGAGAAACAGGCTGTAGATTTTGTCAGCAGATTGATGGGCAATTTCTGGAGTTTTGAATTTCCAGTCGGGCAAAATTTCGCTCTTGTAGGGTTCAACTAGCAAAACTCCCTGTTCGCCACGACCGATTCGGTACAGTTCTGGGTGCTGGCGAAAGTCGATCGCCTTGAAATCGAGCGAGTAATCAAATTTTTGCATCTGCAAAAGCTCAGCTAAATCTAAGATGACCGATTTTGAGTCAGCTTTTTTATCTTGACCGAATCTATTGCCAATGGAATCGTCCTGCTGACATATGGCGTTACATAATTGAGTTAGGACGAGTTATTTTTTGAGAGCCGCACGGAGCGAGGCTCTCAAAAAATAACTCATTGGATCTAAGCGCGTAGCGCCATAGAGCACACCCATTACGGTGATAAGAATTTACAGTTCAATGCATACTTTGGCTAACTTCGCGCAGCCGATGTTCTAGGAAGCGTCGCTCACTGTCGTTTGTAACCCACTCTAGTGCTCGCCTGTAGCTCTGGGTCGCTTCCTCTAAAGCGCCAATACGCCGTAATAAGTCTGCGCGGGTAGCGTGAAAGAGATGATAGCTGTCCAGTTCCGGGGCAAGCCGATCGATCAGCCCAAATGCCGCTTGAGGGCTGTCTGCCATCGCGATCGCCACCGCTCGATTCAAGGTGACAATGGGTGAAGGCTGCAAGCGTTCCAGCACCTCATAGAGCTGCACAATCTGCGCCCAGTCTGTTGCTTCGGCTCGTGCTGCCTGACAGTGGAGGGCGGCGATCGCTGCCTGCAGGGCATATACTCCCGTTCCGCCACGCAACGCTTCTTCCACCAGAGATAACGCCCCAGCAATTTGTGGGTGATTCCAACGGCTCCGATCCTGGTCTTCTAGCAGAATCAGATCCCCTGCCTCGTCTAAACGGGCATCGCGCCGCGAGTCGTGTAACAACATCAGCGCCACCAGTGCCGTAACTTCAGAGGGTGTTTCAGGTGCCATCAATTGTCGCAGCAGTTGCCCCAGTCGAATGGCTTCGGTACAGAGGTCAGCCCGCGCCATCAAATCTCCCTTTGTGGCGGCATAGCCTTCGTTAAAGATGAGATAGATTACGGTCAGCACTGCTGCTATCCGAGGAGAGAGAACAGTCGTCTCTGGCACTTTGTAGGGAATGCCTGCATCTCGAATTTTGCGTTTAGCCCGCACCAGTCGTTGAGCCATCGTGGCGGTCGGTACGAGAAAGGCGCGGGCAATTTCGTCGGTTTCTAGCCCCCCCAGCATTCGCAATGTCAATGCGACCTGCGTCTCGATCGCTAGCGCTGGATGGCAGCAAGTGAAGATTAACCGCAGGCGATCGTCTGGAATTTCATCACTGTCGTAGCTTGGTTCTTCGCTGGATGGAATTAACCCAGATGCCGCGTACCATTCCAGTTTTTCGGTCAGTCGCGTTCGTCGTCGGAGGCGATCGATCGCCTTGTATCGGGCAGTTCGGATAATCCAGGCGCGAGGAAGATCGGGAATACCGATTTGCCACTGATTCACTGCCGCTGCAAAGGCTTCTTGGGCAGCTTCTTCAGCCAGATCAAAATCTCCCACTAGCCGAATCAGGATAGCGACAATGCGCCCCCATTCAGTGCGATAAAGGTCGGCGATCGCCTGAGCAACATCTGATTTTGAGGTTGGAGCCATACCTGTCATAAAACGACATAAAGAATTTTGGGCAAGTTGTCGATTTGAGTCATTCTCGTTCGACTGACTGATAAGCAACCGCCAAGGCGGTTGGGACGGGGACATTTAGGGTGGGGCGCTTCGCGCCCCACCCTAAATGTCCGAAGCAAACTGGCAACAGCTATAAAGGAAGCTAAAGTTCAATTGTACTAAATAAGATTTTTTCAACAAGATGTCGATCTGAGCGATCGCTATTCGACTTAACTACAAAGGAGGCAACCGAGTGAAATATTTGCTGCTGATCTATATGGACGAAAACGTCCTGAGTGAAACTGAGCGAGAGCATTGCTATGGAGAATCTGCCCAACTCGCCCAGGAATTGCATACCAAGGGGCAATTTCTGGCAACGGCTCCACTCCATCCCGTCGCAACGGCAACCAGTGTCCAAGTCCGTGACGGCAAATCTCTAGTGACGGATGGCCCGTTTGCCGAAACCCGCGAACAATTGGGCGGCTTTTTTCTCATCAATGCTCAGGATTTGGATGAAGCCATTGCGATCGCTACCCGCATTCCCGGTGCGCGAGTTGGCACCGTCGAGATTCGTCCCGTACTTGAGGTCGCGGGCTTGCCGGAGAATTAATGTCTGCTCATTCACAAACTTACAGCAATTTTTAATTGCATAACCCACACCTAGCCCAGCGCAAAGCGCTGTAACCACAAGGAGATACTGCAATGCGATTTATGATGCTCATGATTCCCAAAGGCTACGAGAGTGCGGCTCCAGGAGCAATGCCTGATGCGAAAGCGGTTGAAGGCATGATGAAGTACAACGAATCACTTCAACAAGCTGGCGTGCTGATTACCCTGGATGGACTTCACCCACCCTCAGCGGGGGCGCGGGTGACCTTCAGTGGAGGGAAGCCACAAGTCACTGAAGGAGTTTCTCCAGGGGTGAAAGAAGTGCTGGGTGGCTACTGGATGATTCAAGTGAACTCAAAAGAGGAGGCGATCGAATGGGCTTCTCGCTGTCCTGCCTCAGCCAACGAGACGATCGAAATCCGTCAGGTGCAGGAATTCGAGGATTTTCCTGAGGATGTTCAGCAAGTTGTAGACAAGTTCCCAGAAGTTGCCAATACCACAACAGCAGGAAATACCCATGCAACCCATGAAGCTCAAATTCGCCAATTGATTGGTAATCAACAACGTGCCATTTGCACAAAAGACGTCGATCAAATCATGTCTCACTATGCCGATGAGGTGATTCTCTTTGATGTCAAGCCTCCATTCCAAACCATAGGCAAAGAAGCAGTTCGCCAACTGTGGAAAGACTGTTTGCCTTACTTTCCAAACTCTTTCGAGATGGAAACACGCGACCTCACCATTGCGGTTAATGACAGCTTGGCGACTGCTCACTGGTTATTTCACTTCAAGGGCGAACCGGATCATCCGGCGATGCAGATGTGGATGCGTGCCACTGCCATTTGCCAGAAACATCAGGGCGAATGGCAGATCTTACATGAACACATCTCGGTGCCATTCAATCCAGAAACCTCTCAAGCAGTTTTAACCCTCAATTCCTAACATGGGCTGCCAAGGAGGGTTGGGCAGACTCGTGGAAACTCCACAGCAATCGATATAAACCCGCCCCTACAAGAACAAATTTACAAAAGGAGTACGTCATGAAAATCAGTTCCTATCTCATGTTCGGTGGCAACTGTGAGGCAGCGTTTAAGTTCTACGAGCAATGTCTTGGCGGCAAGATCACGATGATGATGACCCACAAAGAGGCACCTTCGGCAGAAAATGTCTCCCCAGAGTGGCAGGACAAAATCATGCATGCCTGTCTTGAGGTGGAAGATCGCCTCCTCATGGGATCTGACTGTCCACCGGGATATTTTGAAACTCCGCAAGGCTTTTATGTGCAGGTGAGCGTAACCGAACCCGCTGAAGCAGAACGGATTTTTCACGCCCTTGCAGAAGACGGCAAGGTAGAAATGGCGATCGCTCAAACCTTCTGGGCTGTTCGCTTTGGCATGTTGATTGATCAGTTTGGTACACCGTGGATGGTCAACTGTGAGGCGGTAGCCTGAGCTTTTTTATTATTTATGGAGATTCACTATGATTCAGAACACGATTGCACATCCCAATATTGTCGGAAAAGACGAGTGGCTAACTGCTCGTAAAACATTGCTTGAACAAGAGAAGGAGTTGACCCAGCATCGCGATCGCATCAATGCTGAACGACGCAGACTACCCATGGTCAAGCTCGCAAAGGAATACACCTTTGAAGGAGCGGATGGCTCCATCAAACTAACCGATTTGTTTGAGGAACGAACCCAACTGATCATCTACCACTTCATGTTTGCACCAGAGTGGGAGAAGGGCTGTATGGGTTGCACAGGCTATGTCAATGCATTAGGTGATCTATCTACGCTGAATGAACGTGACACAACCTTCGTGCTAGTCTCCCGTGCCCCGCTCCTTAAGCTGGAAACTTATAAGACGCTCAAGGGGTGGACGGTTCCCTGGTATTCCTCCTTTGGCAGCGATTTTAACTACGATTTCCATGTCACCCTAGACGAAAACATTGCGCCCATCGAGTACAACTATCAAGACAAAGCTGAGTTAGAAGAACGAAACGGACCTAATGTGATGCAGGGCGAGAGTCATGGACTCAGCGTTTTCTTTCGCCTAGGTGAAGATGTTCTCCACACCTACTCAACCTATGCTCGCGGCGTTGAATCCCTCACCGATACCTACAGCCTGCTTGATATGACTCCCTACGGGCGACAAGAAGACTTTGAAGATTCGCCATTTGGATATCCGCAAAAGCCGACCTATGGGTAGAAATTTGGCGCTTCAATTCACTGGAATGCGATCGCATTCCTCTATCACTCATTACAAGGAGATAAAAATGGAAACCATCCAAACCGAACAAACTTCACCCCTGCCTACTCAACCTCAAAAAGAACATCAATGGCTCCAGAAACTCGTCGGTGAGTGGACGTATGAAACCGAAGCTCTAATGGAACCCGATCAGTCTCCCGTCATATCAACGGGAACGGAGACTGTGCGATCGCTGGGTGGATTCTGGATTCTGGCGGAAGGAGAGGGTGAGATGCCTGGATGTGGTCTTGCAACGACACTGATGACCCTTGGCTATGACCCGCAGAAACAGCGCTATGTGGGCACCTGGGTCGGCTCAATGATGACGTATCTCTGGCAATACGATGGCGAATTGGATGCAGGCGAAACTGTGCTGACGCTTAATTCTGAGGGCCCTGTCATGACAGGGGAGGAGAAAATAGGAAAGTACAAGGACGTGATTGAGGTCAAGAGCGACAATCATCGAGTCTTGACCTCCCATATGTTGAGAGATGACGGGCAGTGGCAGCACTTTATGACTGCCCATTATTGGCGCAAGCCATAGGACGCATCGTTCCGTTGATGAAACCGACACTGCTTAATCCGGCTATGAAATTTAATTGAGAGGAGTGCGGAGCGCTCCTCTCAATTAAATTTCATAGATAAAATCAGCAACGTTGATGAGACCAAGCCCTGCACAAAGACTGAGCCAAAGCATGACATCCCGCAAGTTTCGCAAGAACTGCGGGTAGTTGACGATGCGATCGCTTGCTATTCCCACTAGCCAGGGTATAGCAAGCAATACAGCTACAGGGAAAAACACCTATCAGGCGTAAAACTTTACCTTATCTGCCCAACCTGCGGCTCTGATGATGAGATGAAAAATGGCACCACTCGTCGAGGTAAACAAAACTACAAATGGCGATTGTCTAATACAGCCTAGCTTCAGACCTTACGCTCCAGAAGCCTTACACCCCAGAAACCGCTACAGCTCTGGAAAGGTATAAACTACAACTCCCGATCGCGCATCGTTCTGAATGTCTACATGACCTTTTTTCGCCAGTCCCATTAGAGCTGTTTCAACCTCTGGAAAATCTGCGCCTGTATCAAGCACACCCTGTGTCACCGAAATTTTGCCACCGCGTGCCTGTGCAGCCTTGATTAGCTGAAGCTGAAGCTGTTTATCAGTCAATTTGGCTACCACAGGCTGCGAGATCGTTGGCTGTCCAGGCAAATAAAGTGAGCTACTCCGCCGCCGATTATGTGAATCTACCATGTCTGGAATGAGCAGCAGATCGATTAGCTGACCTACACCAAACAGACCCCCCGTCAGCAGCCAAAGCAATCCGGTCAACATTTTGCCGTTATAGAATCGGTGCAGTCCACCAATTCCCAAAAATATTGACAGCCAGAGCAGATAAGCGGTTCCTTTGGTATTCATCTCTTCGCCCTCACAGTACTTTGAGTTCTGGGTTATGACTACAAGATACCCTCAGGGCTTTTAGGATGCCGCTGAGGCGAGAAATCCGAATCGTTGCAGAGGGTTTTCTCTTCTGGTGAAATTAGAGGCAGCCCTAGCGCGATCGCATCATCCAGTCAACTAAGGGTTTGAGCACACTGGGCATTGCTGTTTCTCCGAAGCATAGGGTATGCCTCTGCCCCTTATCTTCAATGACTAACTCATACCGAAAGCGATCGGTCTGATTGCCAGGTGAGGGGATGTGGGCAGGGAGTCGATCGATGTTTGCGGCATCAACCCACTTCCGAAGCTGAATCACCTCTGCCATGGGCAAAGCATCAGTATCAATGGTCATCGTCATCGGAATTCCGATGAATCCACCGCTTCGCTCTAGAGATATCCGCATGGCGCTGTTCCCTGGTTCTTTGAGAAGATTCACCCCTTTAGAATAGATCGAGTCCCTTCAAAGATCTCTTTTCCGCCGATCGCATCCCTGGAATTTGGTCAGCATGAGCGATCGCAGCAGCATTACCTTCACTAATCGCCTCCCAAAATCTTTCAGAAGACCGATCGACTCCCAAAAATCTGGGCAACATGAGCGATCGCCCCCTGAAACCTTTCAGAAAACCGATCGCCCCTCTCCTCTATAGATCTCTTGCAGATTAGGATTTTTAGATTGGATTGGGTGGGGGCACAGCCCCCACCCAATCCAATTTGCAAGAGGTTTTATGATAGCCTTCACAATTTGGTCAGCCTGTAGGGTGTGTTGCGATCGAGCAAAAGCACCGTCAACGGTCATATCGCTTCTACGCACGAGGAGTGAAGTTAGAATTCCCATAAAAATGGTGCGTTTGCTATGTCGCAACGCACCCTACCCGATCTTTACCAGATTTATGGCGATTGTAATGGCTGAAATCCTCGTCAACTTTAGCTTCTAGCTAGATCGCGTTTGTATGGCGGCAGAGCCTTTTTCCAACTCTCATTCATACCCAGATTCAGCAATGCTGTCGAGTGAATGAATGGGTGTTGCTAAATCAGAGTAGGAATCGTTCGCTAAATTCCCTGAGAGATCGTTGGGAGTTCTCGTTGGGATTTTTGCAAAACCATACCGTGATTCAGCAACGCCGCCATAAGCCTACTCTGGCTTTAGAGCCTGAAACAATTTCTTGGGAATTACGCCGTGAATGCCCTTAACGATATCTACGACTTGAGACACTTCAAAGTCGATCGCAGCACTGCCTAGCAATAGAGCATCGGGCTTGGTCATCCCGTATTCTTCGTTAGCAATTCGCAGATACTCCCGTACCGAATCTTTCATCGCTTCGTTGAGATCTGTATTCAGACCGATCGCAATCCATGATTCTTCCGTTTCACCCATGGGAGTCGATAGCGGCATATCCTTATGTAGCACTAATTGAAACGTAGGAGTCAGAGAGCACTCGATCGCCGTGAGCGCTACTTCTCCGTTGGCTTGAGCACAGTGAGGATCGCCTGAGTAAAATAGAGCGCCAGGAACTTGAACGGGCAAATAGAGGCTGCTGCCCTCGCCTAGCCACTTAATATCAATATTCCCACCATAGATACCAGGGGGTACTGAGTTAACCGCTTGCTCTACATCAGCCGGGACAACGCCCATAATTCCCATAAACGGATTGAGCGGAATATCAATCTCTGGCAAACCGTTAGTAGGTTTGAACACGCCGATCGATTCTTCGGCTTTGATCGGAATCACCTTGGTGTAAATCGGCGCATTGTTCTCTGGATATTCCCCTGGCAATGCCCCTCTGCCATGTCGGTTGGAGATAACGCCATAGGGCACCCGGTAATCAATATTCAGGGTTTTGATCTCTAGGACATCCCCTGGTTCGGCGCCTTCGACATAGATAGGACCCGTAATCACGTGCGGCCCTGGCCCAGTCTTCTCAACCTGCGACTTAATCGTGAGCTGATCCGCAAGAATGTCTTCCTGCTTAATTCCTCCACCCGTCAAAAATTGAACCGTGTCTCCCTGATCAGCCAAAATCCCTTCATGGGATACCGTTTGCATGACAATGCGATCGCCCGATTGGACGGTGAGAATGGGCTGACTGTCAGGCTTAAACAGTTCTCCCCAAATGACGTTTTCAGGGCTTGACGTGACTTCATACAGTTTTCCAACGGTTGCAGGGGTTGACCAGGCAACTCCAACCCATCCGGCGATGACCAAGAGGATAGCGGTATTGATGCTTACCCAAATAGGCCAGTGGCGGCGCGACTGATAAACCGGATGCCCATTGATCTGACTCAGTGACCTCATCCAGTGAGCCATGCTTGAGAGCAAGCCCTTCATCCGATGCTTCAACGAAAACCTGCTCATATCTCTGCGCTTTGCTCCTAAGGGATCTCACACCGATGTTGCATTGAAATTATTAGACCTCTTGCAGATTAAAGTTTTGGGATCAGGTTTAGTGGGGGCACAGCCCCCACTAAACCTAATTTGCAAGAGGTCTATTCAATGACCGATGAATTAGTGAACAACTTTTCATCGGTCAGAACTGTAACGGAAAGTACAGGAAATGGCTGGTTAAGACTCAAAGGTTGTGCGTCAGAGGTTGTGCATCAGAGAACAAGGGTCTGGGTACATTTTCAGGATCTCCGGTTGGTAAATTCTTCTGCTTCGCAATGGAGACTCACCAGTTGCTCTGGTCAACGCTGACCCATAAATTGTGGCGCCACTGAAGCACAACCTAATTTATTCGCTATACTGTGAGATACGATACGCGGGGCTGTAACGGTTTCGACGTTTTGGCGAACGCCACTTCGTGATGCAGGTCGAGAGTGAGTCTCCTCTCGAAAATCAAAGGCTCAAAACACGTACATGCGAACAACATCGTACCCTTTGCTCGTAAAGCAGCAGCTGTTGCCTAACAAAAACCTCTCATAGGTTCGAGCGTCCACGATTCGACTCCGTTAAGGATTGTGGTCTTAACCCCCAACGGATGCTCCAACTAGCTGCCTCTGGTCAATAGTTGGCTAAGACTTTACTAGAGAATCCCATCGTCCGGGATAAAGGACGGTTCCCGCTTCGAGGATTAGAGAAGCTAAACCTGTGAACGATCGGAGTGCTAATACCCATGGCGGACACGGGTTCGACTCCCGTCAGCTCCATCATAATGCGACCTAATTGGGTCAGGGCGTCACGCCTTGACCCAATTTTGTTGAGTCTGGCAACAGATTATCCCAAAGATCGGCAGCGCCTCAAAATCTTACACAGCCTATCTTTAGGCGAACGTTGCCCTGTAGATTCTTTGCTCTGATTGCAGCAACAGTCGGAGTAAACTCCGTAGTTTAGCAAGGCTTACTACAGTTAGATTGTGCCAATGTGCGTATGATGACGCTCTCAACCATTGGTAATGTTGTGGGACAGCTGATTTTTATCAGCACATCAACCCCTTTTTAGCCGCTAGAAGGCATAACTGGATGATTAGGGATATGGCAACCGCCAAGGCGGTTAGGGCAGGGACATTTTTGGTGGGGCGCGAAGCGCCCCACCAAAAATGTCCTAAGCAAACTGGTAAAGCTATAATTGGAGAAGAGCATGAAGGTAATTTATGACGCAGCCACCGATGTTCTGCGAATCGTTTTTCGAGAAGCGATCGTTGAGGACTTTAGCGGCGATCGCCCTGATGTGCAGATAGACTATGACATCAACGACAAGATTGTGGCGCTAGAGATCCGCAATGCCTCAAAAATCATCGAAGATCCGCGATCGGTTGAACACATTGTCTTCAATGAGCGCACCTAATGCTGACCCATATACCGAGCCAAGTTGGCTCCAGTGCTGCCAGTTGCCACCCAGAGCGCGGCTCTCGCACCGTCCCGCAGGACTTTATTCAGCGGCTCAGGCGCTCGCTCAGACGGAACGGTGACGGTCTGAAAGTCAATGCCCCGACTCCCTAAAACAATTTCGCCAATCACTGAGGCGCGCGCCATGTGGTAGTCAGAGGTGATCACGTACAGGCTAGTAATTCCCTCAGCCTTAAACTGCTCGACTAGCGTTGTGAAGTTGGTAACGGTATCGACTGCCTGATAGTCTAAATGCAGCCGATCCTGGGGAATGCCTGCCTCTGTAAACACCCATTCAGCATATTCTTGCGGGCTACCCGAAGAAATCCAGATGGGCAAATCGGGATGGTTTTGAGCAAAGGTGGCAGCATATTTTTCGCGATCGGGTGAGCCGCCTAGCACCAGCACCGCCTGGGGCTTGTGTAAAAAACTTTCCAGCTGACGATAGCCCAGCCCCAGCAACAGCAGCAAAACCAGCCCCGTCGGCACATTCTGTATCAGCCGGAATAGGGGTTGACGCTTCTTGACCGATTTTTTACGGTTTCTTTTGTGGGAGAAGGGCGATCGGATTACTGAAGTCATTCAGCTAAATTCACTTGATGAGGAGCAAATGCAAACATATCAGCAATAGCTTACAGCACTCCTCCAGATTTAACCGCATGATTTTTGCCGGAATTTTTCACCAAGGGCTAAATTTTTTACAAATTACGGAAGACTGGGCTAATTTTCTGTGGGGATTGCTTCATCAAACGCCACAATCACAACGGTAATGTTGTCCCGTCCCCCTTTGTCTTTTGCCGCATTCACCAGCGCCGTAGCAGCCCGATCGCAAGAACGAATGGTTTTTAGATGTTGGGCAATCAGGTGGTCAGACAGCTCCTCCGTTAAACCATCGCTGCATAGGAGAAGACGATCGTTAGATTGCAGGTCAAAATTTTGCACCTCTACCTGACGCAGGTCTTCTCGTCCCAAGCATTTGGATAAAATGTGTCGCCAGGGATGAATCCGCGCCTGATCGGGCGTAATCTCACCAATCCGCATGGCTCGTGCCACCCAGGTATGATCTTCCGTAATCTGGCTAAGCTTAGCTCCCCTGAGGCGATACAGCCGCGAGTCGCCGATGTGAGCGCACCAAGATTGATTGGCCCGCAGCAGCAAGGCGACAGCCGTAGTGCCCATGTCCGATCGCTCTGGATGCCTGGATTGATCTAGCAGAATTGCCTGATTCGCCTTCAAGAAAGCGTTTTCCAGCAGCGCCCCAGAAGACTCGTCTGAATCCCAATATTCCTCTAGGCACTCTCGAATCGCCTCTGTGGCAATCCGGCTCGCTTCCTGCCCCCCAGCATGGCCACCCATGCCGTCAGCCACCACAAAAAATCGACCTCGTGGATCTAGGTAGTAGTCATCCTGATTAACTGTTCGCAGAAGCCCCGGATCAGTCAGACCCGTGAAAAAACGTTTCATGATGTTGCCGTTGGCATCGGAAACAGAGTGATATCAACCAGGGCGCTAAGACATGCGATCGAGCCGATCAATCCGCACCATGAGGCGAATTAATGCAATCAATGCAATGCCTGCTGCTGCCGCTGCCGCAATCGCTAGCCAGAGGTAGTGATTAACTAGCAGAATCGTAGCAGATAAGGTAAACGCCCCTATCAGTAAAGTATAGTTAGTCCCCATGTTTACGCTACTGATTCGGCGCAAAACGCGATCGGTTTCAGTCGATCGTACTCGTACCCGAATGTCGCCCCGCTCCAGCTTATCTAGCGTATCCTCAATGCGGCGGGGCAAACCCAGCGCCGTGCTGCTAACCTGAGCGGCCTGCCGTCCGAGTTCGCCCAGCAGACTGTCAGATAAGCCGCTGGGATTGGAGCCATTACCATTTGCCATAAGTTCTGTTGCAAAAGGTCTTGCGACCTCCATGAAGTTAAATTCCGGGTCTAATCCTTTTCCGACTCCCTCTAGAGTAGAAAAGGCTCGCATCACAAACGTAAAGGTTGCTGGAAAGCGAAAGGGCTGATCGTATGCTAGCTCATACAAATCGTCGCTAATCGCCGCCACCGACTGGTTTTCAAACGGCTGATCCATAAAGTGATCGAGCATATACTGGATCGATCGCCGTACAGGCCCCATGTCATCGGTGGGAGCCAGCGCCCCCAGCGCAATTAGGGAGCTAACGACGCGATCGGCGTTCTTTTGAGCAATGCCAAAAAAAGTGTCGAGCAACTTTTCGCGGGTGATTGCCTGCACCTGCCCCATCATGCCAAAGTCGTAAAAAATCAGGGAGCCATCGGTAGCAACCGCCAGGTTTCCGGGGTGAGGATCGGCATGGAAAAAGCCGTCTGTCAAAAGCTGATGCAGGTAGGCTTTTGCCCCTAGCTTTGCCAGATGGGTACGGTCGAGTCCTGCTGCTTCGATCGCCTCATAATGGCTGATCTTGATTCCCGGCATATACTCCAGGGTTAGCACTCTAGGAGAGCTGTAGCGCCAGTAGACGCGAGGCACCTTGACCCAGCTTTCCTGGCGAAAATTGCGCCGAAACGTGTCCGCATTGCGCCCTTCGTTGAGATACTCGATTTCTTCCCAGAGAATCTTGCAGCACTCGGCATAGATGCCCATCCAGTCGCGTCCTCGCCCCCACTCTCGATGACTTTGGAAGTACCGAGCAATACCCTTGAGAATCTGCAAGTCAATAGCGAAAAGCCTTTTCAGCCCTGGCCGCTGAATTTTAACGACCACCTCTTCGCCCGAAAACAGCTGCGCTCGATGCACCTGTCCTAGACTAGCTGCGGCTAATGGAATAGGGTCAAAATTTTGATACAGCTCTGGAATGGATTTACCAAAATCTCGCTGAATCGTGGTTTCTACCTGCTCGTAGCCAAAGGCAGGCACTTTGTCTTGAAGTTTGGAAAGCTCCTCGACATACTCGATCGGAAAGAGGTCAGCACGAGTGGAGAAAAGCTGCCCCAGCTTGATAAAAGTAGGCCCCAGATCTAACAGCGTTTCCCGAATCCAGATTGCCAAAGAGCGGCGGCGCTTTGCCTTTGCCTCATCGCTGATGCCGTCCCGATAAGCCCAAGACTTGTTGTACGACCACCGTGCCGCCAGCAGCTTTAGAACAAACGTCCAAATATCGACATAGCGACGCTGTCGAGAGTAATTCTCACGACTCCAACGGTAGGCTTTATGCCTTTGAACCTTAGTGGGACGATCGCTAGCTAAGTCATTCTCTAGCATGGGTGGCAAGTGGCTACTGCCTAAATCGGGCTGAGCCGGGTCTAACTGGGGCGATCGCGCATCCTCTTCAGGCAGGGGAACAGAGTCGTTGAAAGGAACAGTCACTTGCAGCCTTTTGAGAGAGGGGCAATGGATCTAGTCTAACCGCCGCTAAAGACTAGCGACCTACATTTTGAGAGGTCATAGACAGGAAAGCACAAGACAAATAATCTCGTGCTTGAAATCACTTTGGGCACCTTCTAGGCTCAGTCTAATCAAATAGGCTCAGACTAGGCGACTTTAGGCTAGATAGAACGGTTACGATACCGCTGAACCTCAGCGCGCAAGTGAGCAATTTCTGCCCGTAGATCATCAATCATTGCCTGTAGGTCTTCCGACTTAGAGCCTGTCGGAACGATCGCCGAGGTCTGTCCCTGGGTCGATAGGGCTTCGGCTCGGTTCGCCCGCTCTAAAACCTCATCTGTGAATTGGCGCAGCCGTTCGCGCTGCTCAGCATCAAATTTTCCTAACTCACTCAAGGCATTGGTAAGCGTATTTTCGAGCTGTTCGCCTAGTGCTTCGGCGATCGCCCGTCCCACAAAAAATGCGTGAACTAAAGGATCATTCATAAATTAAGCTGCCAATTAAGCTCTAGGGTTGCCTATAAAGAATTATAACGTGCTTAGGGATAGCCTCATCAGCGAGAAATCTCACGAACCTGAAGCTAAACGGGTACCCTGAGTCAAAGCCCGCAAATCCAAAATCTAACATCCTATGCTTTCCCGCCTCACCCAATGGCTCGAAACACGCTGGGTCATTCCTGCCTATAGCGGCTGGCTGATGGCCGGACTGGCAATATTTTTCTTTGCTGCCGCCACCAACACTATGGCAGGATGGCTCTACGTTATTAGCGGCGTGATGCTTGCTCTACTCGCGATCGCAGCCCTATTACCCATACGCTCCCTGAAGGATATTTGCGTGAGGCGATCGCCCATTTCTCCGGTCAGCACGGGCGATCGCCTCACCCTGGAGGTCTGGTTAGAAAACCGAAGTTCGCAATCTAAGACGCTAATTCTAGTGCAGGATATGCTGCCAATTGGGCTAAGTCAGCCGACCAAAACAGCGATCGAGCGAATTGCGGCAGGTGAACCCTATCAGTGGAGCTATGAGATCTTGACCGAGCGGCGGGGGATTTACCGCTGGCAGACCCTTCAGCTCAGAACCGCCACGCCTCTGGGTTTGTTTTGGTGTCGGCGCGATCGCTCAATCCCAGCCAGGGCGATCGTTTACCCCACCGTCTTGCCCTTGAGCCAGTGTCCGCTGATTGATTCTATGGGGCTAGATCCCAACACACAGCGGTTAAGCGATCGTCAAACCCATGCGGCAACCACAGGGCTAACCCGTACTCTGCGCCCTTACCGATGGGGAGATTCGATTCGCATGGTGCATTGGCGCACTAGCGCCCGATATGGCGAACTGCGGGTGCGTGAACTGGAAACTTACACAGGCGGAGAGGCGATCGTGATTGCGTTGGACAGCGGCGCGGTGTGGCAACCTGAAGACTTTGAGCAGGCTGTGATTGCGGCAGCATCGCTGTACTTTTATGCCCGTCAGCATCAGATTCAAGTGAGCCTCTGGACGGCCGCTACAGGGCAGATTCAGGGAGAGACGATCGTTCTAGAGGCTCTAGCTGCCACTCAACCTGAAGAGCTCCCAACCCTTCAAAGAGCCGATCTACCCCTTGTTTGGTTAACTCCAAATGCTCAGAGTGTCAGTACTTTGCCGCTTGGGAGCCGTTGGCTACTGTGGCAAGGAGATCGCGTTAACCTAGCTTTTGGTGACAACACTGAATTATTGGGTCTTACCGTTCAGCCAGAGGCTTTACAAAGTCAGCTTCAAGCCTCGCTCTCCCTCAGCTAGCCCGTACTTGTGCAGGCTTAGCCAATGTGCCTTAACCAATGCCTGAAAGAATGCCTGAAATGATTCCCCCAGAGCCAGAAATTCCGTCAGAACCAGAAATCCATCTTGGGCTGGCTGTGGAGCAATTTAATAGTCAACAGTTCTATGCCTGTCACGATACCCTAGAGGCAATGTGGATGGAAGCAGTCGAGCCTGAAAAAACTTTTTATCAAGGAATTTTGCAGATTGCGGTAGCGCTCTACCATTTGAGCAACCATAATTTGCGGGGAGCCGTAATTCTTTTAGGGGAAGGCAGCAATCGTTTACGCCGCTATGAGCCAGACTACGCCGAGATCGACGTGAGTGCTTTGGCAGCTTGCAGTAGGGCACTCTTGGCGGTGCTGCAACATACAGAGCCGGAGCAAGTGGAAGCGATCGCCACACAGGTCTTGCGGACTGCCTCTGGCGATCGCCTGACCTCTGATCTTTTACCTGTAATCACCCGCTTTTCAGAGGGTTAGATGCATGATCTAAATTGAGCGCTCTTAGGCTCCAGCTAGACACTGCGACAACTCCTATGCCAGGATAGAGGCTTAAATTTGTGCATAAAGTTCATGGGGGTCACAGTTTGACTGGCTCATGAGTCCAAGGCTCATAGGTCTGGGATTTCAAGTCTGGGATTTCAAGTCTAGGATTCCAAGCCTAGGATTCCAAGCCTAGGATTCCAAGTCTAAGGTTCATGAATCGGCCTTGTGCAGAATGGGAACTGTACAAGATGGGAACAGTAGTTGAAGAACATCAGTTGAGGGACATCCGCCAGGAACCTAAGCTATGTGAGTTGCGTCGCTCCTACCAGAATCGTTGCTTTACCTAGATTTTCTCTGTCCACCTCTTAAGGGCTTCTCACCACATTCTTCATCCTTTTTTTGTTGACTCGCACAGATTTATTTACTCATAAAATATTAAATTAAAGCCTTGAACCTAAACCACCTTTTCAACTTGAGTAAGGTCATGAAGCCTCCCGCTCGATCGCTCCCCATTTCGCTGCACCACAATCCCTCACGCCAGATGCACAATCCGCTACGCCACTTAGGATGGACGGCGTTTTCTCTCTCGACATTAGTTTGGATAGGTGCGATCGCCTTTCCAACAGATCGCCCTGCTCTGGCGGAAACCCTAGCTCCGGGTCAGGCTCTGACGATGCGATCGGATGTACAGGAAGCTAACTCCATCACAGGCGTTATCACTGCGCGGGGCAATGTGCAAATTAACTATCCGGCACGTCAGATTCAGGCAACCTCTGTTCAGGCGCAATACTACAGCCGCGAAAAGCGAATTATCCTGACGGGCAATGTCTATGTCCTGCAAGAAGGAAACAGCTTGCGAGGCGAAACGATCACCTATCTCATTGACGAGGGGCGGTTTCTGGCATTGCCTGATAGCGGCAGGCAAGTCGAATCTATTTATCTGGTTCAAGATGCCGCTCCTACGCCCACCCCGGCTGCCCCGACCGAAGCAGACCCTTTTAACCCTAAGCCTGAGTTTAAGACTCCAATTAGCCCCTGATGGCGCAACATCCTCCTTGCCTGTCTGCAAGCTTATCCACAATCATTGCCCTCCAGCATTGCCCTCCAGAGCGTTGCCCATCTAGAGTTTTGATGGGTGCTGGAAAGATCGGTTGTTAGCCTAGAGAGCAAACCCTTGAAAATTGTTTTGGAGAACGTTCACAAATCCTACGGCAAGCGCGTTGTGGTCAATCGCGTTCATCTTTCGGTAGCGAGGGGTGAAGTGGTCGGGCTGCTGGGGCCTAACGGAGCAGGAAAAACCAGCACGTTTTATATTGCAACAGGGCTGGAAAAGCCTGACCAGGGAAAGGTTTGGCTAGACGATCAGGAGATTACGACGCTACCCATGTCCAAACGGGCAAGGCTGGGTATTAGCTATCTGGCGCAGGAGCCGAGTGTCTTTCGGAATTTGAGCGTTCGGGATAATCTGCTGCTAGTCATGCAGCAAACGGACGTGCCGCGCCAGGAATATCAGAAACGGCTGCATCAGCTTTTGCAGGAATTTCGGCTAGAGAAAGTGGCGAAAACGATCGCCGTTCGGGTTTCGGGGGGCGAGCGGCGGCGGACGGAAATCGCGCGGGCTTTGGCTTCTGGGGCTGAGGGACCTAAATTTCTCTTCTTAGATGAGCCGTTTGCTGGAATTGATCCGATCGCCGTTGCCGAAATTCAGGCTATCATTTCTAGCCTGCGCGATCGCCACATGGGCATTTTGGTGACCGATCACAATGTGCGGGAGACTCTGGCAATTATCGATCGCGGCTACATCATGCGAGATGGACAAATTCTCGCCTCTGGCAGCGCTGCCGAACTCTACGAGAATCCCCTAGTCCGGCAATATTATCTGGGAGATGCCTTCCGACTATGACTGCGAGTTCTTCTAAAGCACCGAGTTTCTGGGGCGGTCTGCCCGGAATTTCGGTTATGGATCGCTACATTGCCACAGAGCTAATTCTGCCCTTTTTGTTTGGGGTAGGGGCATTTTCGTCTCTGGGTGTCTCGGTAGGAGCGCTGTTTGATCTCATCCGACAGGTGACGGAATCTGGTTTGGCTGCTTCGATCGCGGCTCAGGTCTTCCTGCTAAAGTTTCCTGAATTCGTCGTTTACGCTTTCCCGATGTCAACGCTGTTGGCAAATTTGATGGCCTATAGCCGCCTTTCCAGCGACAGCGAACTGACGGCGCTCAAAGCCTGCGGTATTAGCCTCTACCGAATGCTGGTGCCTGCTCTAGCACTCTGTCTGGTTGTTACAGGTCTTACTTTTGCTTTTAATGAGCTAATTGTGCCAAAGGCAAACTACCAGGCAACGCAGATTTTAGAGAAGGCTCTAAATGAGGAAAAACCCTCCTTTCAAGAGCAGAACATTCTCTATCAGGAGTATAAGAAGGTCGAGCAGGAGAATGGCGACTCGATCGATCAAATGTCTCGGCTGTTTTATGCCAAGCGGTTTGATGGTCAGCAAATGCAGGGGCTGACTATCCTGGACTTCTCTCAGGAGGGGCTGAGTCAGATTGTTAGCGCCAAATCAGCCGCCTGGAACGGCAATAAAAACATCTGGGATTTCTTTGACGGCACCATCTATGTCGTTGCAGCAGATGGCTCCTACCGCAATATTGTCACCTTCAAAAATCAGCAGCTCCAGCTCCCGCGTGAGCCGTTAGATCTGGCATCTAAGCGCCGTGACTACAATGAGATGAATATTGCCCAAGCTGAGGAATATTTGACGCTGTTGCAGAAGGGCGGTAGCGAAGACAAAATTCAAAAGCTCAAAGTCCGCATTCAGCAAAAGTATGCTTTGCCTTTTGTTTGCCTTTCCTTTGGGTTAGTGGGTGCAGCCTTGGGCGCAAAGCTGAGCCGACGCACGGGCAGAGCAACAGGTTTTGCCATCAGCATTATTATTATTTTTGCCTATTACCTACTGGCATTTATTAGTGGCGCGATCGCTCAGCGCGGGCTGATACCTCCCTTCTTGGGGGCATGGCTACCCAACTTCTTTGGACTCAGCGCTGCCGCCCTACTGATCTTCCGTTCCTCTCGCTAGGACTCAATCTTCCCCTCTGTCTGTGTATAGATGCTCTAGGCTATTGATGTTTTTGAAACACTTGATGTTTTTAAAACACTTGATGTTTTTAAAATACTACCCATGCGCAATGACTAGAATGGGGGCAATGCAATAGGAGCAATCGCTATGTCTCCCTCTCAAAAATTCTCCAGACACAACTCTGGCTCAAAGCCTCCCAGCTCAACACGTTATCTGCAAACAAGGCTGAAGATTTTGGGTCGCCCCGGAGTGTGGGGAGCGGTGTCAATCCTGTTGCTGGCAAGCTATGGACTGTTTCAATATTGGGGCAGTTTAGATCAAAGCGTTGACTCTGGTCAGGATGCGATCGACAATCCGGCTCGACGCGATTCCCTGAACTCTGGGTCTGATTTTGACAGCTCTGATTTTGGTAACTTGCCGATATCCAATACACCGCAACCCTACGTAACTCCTGGATTAACGTCCCCTGGATTACCTTCTACAAGTCCAAGGGCGGCTGGCTTACCCACAAAACCCAATACGTTTAATCCTTTTGCGACTCACTCTGTGGTCGCAAGCCCATCTGGCGGCGATGGGCTCGCTTTGCCTAGCGCGGTCTCTGAAGTATCCGGCAATCCTGATAGCGTCGGCTCTGGAACGGCTCGTCCTATCAGCCCACTTCAGTCAGGGCTAGATCGAAATTTGGCTCCTAAGCAGGATCTCTATTCATCTAACCCCATGGATAAAAATTCTGCCTCCCCGCCAGGAAATTCTGGAGGTTCTAGAGGAGATAGTCTTGGAGGCAGCAATCCGACTGAAACGATGCTGGCTCCAACGATGCTGGCTCCCATGGGCGCAGCTCAATTCCAGCCTTATGTACCGCGAACTTCTCCGCCACCGGGTTCAACAGGTTACACTCTACCTCCCGCCTTTAGGACACCCTCTAATAGCGGGTTAAATGATGCCTCGGATTTTAACAATTTCTCTAGACCTCAGCCTTTACCTGGATTTACATCAACTCAGCCCCGTCAATCTATAGGCTCTCAAATGACAGGCTCTCAAACAGCCGGATCTCAAGTCCCGCAATATCAATTGCCGCAATATCAATTGCCTCAGTATTTATCTCCCCCCAATGATCCGTTCTCAGTTCCGCGTACGACACCAGGGCGATCGATCGGCGGTGGGCAGATCAATACTTTCTCGAATCCTTGAGCGGGCATCGCTTTACTTCATTGCTCTACTTGAGAGAAGGCCAGACTGCCAGCTTGGTTTTTACGCGCTTGATCACCTCATCCGTAAATTCAGTTGTGGTGGCATGTCCTTGCAAGTCGGCAGTGCGAATGCCTTCGTAAACTGCCTCAAAAACAGACTCCGAGATAGCACGACCCACCATGGGCGCAGAGCCTTCCATATAGGAAAATAGGGAAGCTGCCGCCAGAATCATTGCCATGGGGTTTGCCAGATTTTTACCAAATAGCGAAGGAGCGGTACCGTGGGGGGCTTCTGCCATTACCACTCGCGGATTCCAGCTTGCGTCAAAGCCAATCAAAAGCGACTCAGACCCAGCGATTGATCCAAACATTTGCAGCACTAAGTCGCTAAGGCAGTCGCCGTCGCGGTTTAATGCCGGAATCACCATGGCATCGCCAGGATTGTTCATTAGCAGGGCATAGGTAGCGTCGATCAACTGAGGCTCGTAGCGTACTTCAGGGTAGCGCTTCGCCGCATCGTCCATTTCTTCTTTCAACATGCCTTCATAAACGGCGCTGACGGTGAATTTAGGGCCGCCAAATACCTTGCTGCCTGTCTTTTTGGCGTGTAGGAAAGAATATTCTGCAACGGCTTTGCAGTGCGATCGCGTAATGCGTTCCGTCCGATAGGCAACTTCGCTATCGCCTTCGCCTTCCCGCCATTCTTTTGCGCCATAGGCATCGCCAACTGCCATACGGATGACGGAAATAGGCGCATTCACCCCGGCTACCGGAATCACGCCCGGAATTCGTCGTCCGGTACGCACAATCACGGTGCCATCGACTTTTTCCCGCAGAATGGCATTGGGGCTGCCCACGTCTCCCTTGATCTCTGGCGTAATTGTGGCAGCTTTTAGCCCCAAGCCCGATGCCACCATGGCTTCAGCAGACTCGATGACGACTGCATTTTGGGTCGATCGCCGATTTTCTAGACTCAGATCAAATCGCTCAAATTTCAAATCAATGCCTGTGACGGCAGAATCCATTACCCGTAGAGACTCCTCAAGCAACTCCTGCCCCGTTTGATCTCCTTCAAGAACGACGATCGTTTTGCTCATAGCTCTCGCTTTTGTAACGGTTGTTCTGTTCATTACCCCAGCAAGTCCAGAACGATTCTGTAGCCTTTGCCACCAACAGGCTTTGAAGCCTGCATATGTATAGCAATCGCCAAGGCGGTTAGGACGGGGACATTTTTGGTGGGAAGCGAAGCTTCCCACCAAAAATGTCCCCAGCAAACTGGCGACAGCTATAAATTATGGGCAGTATTGTGTCCCTAGCGCTTTCGTGGTCTGGTGCTGCTGCTGTACAGTGTACTTGATTAAAAATTGGCAGATCGCGGGATAGATTGCTGTGTGGGCAGTTGTTGCATTCCAGATCGAAAAAATTAAGCCATGCCGAATCTTAAACTAGGGGTTGAGTGTTCTGCAAATTTTACAGTGCATCGTTTTGTTCCCGAACTTGACTGCCTCAGTCAGCCGCTGCATATCGAGTATTGGTTATCTCTGTATACTAATGGCTGGTGGCGATGCGGTTCTGTCCATGAATGTAGAGTCCAGCACAACAAACGGCGCGATCAACGGCGCGACCAGTGGGGCAATCGGTGGCACGATTAATGGCGCAGTAAACAACACTACATTTGTCACCGTTAAGGCTGACATTGCAACTAGCCCGCCCGTCGCATCCGTCACGACTCAGCTTGTCGGACGTGCCGTGCTACCTGCCGCAACTTTTGCCCCCGGAGTCACTTCTGGACAATTTCTCGCTCTCAATAATGACGGCACCGTTGGCACGGTCAATGCTAACGGACAGCCTGTTCCTTTCCTGGGAGTCAATGGACAGCCTGTGCAGGGTTTTTCTGGTGTCTTGCCAGGAGCGAAGTTAGGCACTTACCTGGTCATGGTCGATAACGGCTATGGTGCGAAGGCAAACTCTGCGGATGCGCTGCTGCGGTTTTATGCGGTAGAGCCAGACTTTAGCACGGGAGAAGTTTACCCCGTTGATGTGCAAACAGGCGATCGCCTCGACAGTTTCACCGACAAGAGCCTACTCCAGCTCAACGACAAAAACGGCAAGCTGAAGGGCATCCAGACGATCGTTGCTGATTTAGACATCTATCCCGGCAGCGACAAGCTGAAGCCCGGTGGCACAGACGTTGACGCTAGCATCAAGCAGGGTCGTCTGCTGACAGGATTTGATTTTGATCCAGAGTCTTTCAGAAAGGCGGCAGACGGCACCTACTGGATTGGCGATGAGTTTGGCCCTTACCTGCTGCATGTGGGCGCAGACGGAACGCTGATCTCGGCTCCTATCCCGACTCCCAACGCCGTCCCGTTAAACACCCTCAACGGACAGGCTCCGATCGTGATTGGGCATCGTGGCGCAAGTGGGTTGCGACCTGAACACACCTTAGCTGCCTATCAGTTGGCGATCGACCTAGGGGCAGACTTTATTGAACCTGACCTGGTTTCTACCCAGGACGGCGTGCTGATTGCCCGTCACGAGATCAATATCAAAGACACGACAGATGTGGCGGAGCGTCCAGAATTTGCCGATCGCTTCACCACCAAAATCATTGACGGCACGGCTGAAAGCGGCTGGTTTGCCGACGACTTTACCTTGGCTGAAATTAAGACGCTACGGGCAAAAGAGCGGCTAGCTTTCCGCGATCAGTCCTACAACGGACAGTTTGAAATTCCGACCTTCCAGGAAATTATTGACTTGGTGAAGGGTGTAGAAGCAACAGGCAAGAAGATTGGTATCTATCCTGAAACTAAACATCCCAGCTACCACGCTGCTGAAGGGCTGGCGTTGGAAGAGTCACTGGTTAACATTCTCAATCAAAACAATTTTACTGACCCTAGCCGCTTCTACATTCAGTCGTTTGAGGTGAGCAACCTCAAGAAGCTGAAGACGCTGATTGATGTGCCGCTAGTGCAGTTGCTGGATGCCACCGATACAGCGCTGGATGGTAGCCTGATTGAGACAAAGCCCTACGACTTTGTAGTGAGCGGCGACCCTCGCACCTATGGGGATTTGCAATCGCCCGCAGGGCTTCAAGAAATCGCGACTTACGCGGATGGCATTGGGCCTTGGAAGCGGATGATTCTTTCTGTCAAAGGCGTAGATGCTGATGGCGATGGCAATGCGGATGATGTGAATGGCGATGGGGTAGTTGATGATGCCGATAAGATGCTGACCGCACCGACGACGCTGGTGCAAGATGCTCACGCAGCGGGTCTGCTGGTGCATCCTTACACCTTCCGCAACGAATCTCGATATCTCGCCTCTGACTACAAGGTTGATCCTAAGTCTGAAGCCCGTCCCTATCCTTACACTTTTCGCAGCGATTCTCGAAACTTGGCAGATGAAAACCAGGACAGCGCTGAGCAGGAGATTCGTCAGTTTATTCAGCTTGGCGTAGATGGCTTTTTTACTGACTTTGCCGGGACGGGTAAAGCGGCTAAGGACTATGCTACTCAGGCGTTTGTGCGATCGCCTGACAATGCAGATTTTGCCAATCTCCCAGAAGCTGACCGGATCAGAGCTGCGAATCTGGGTCGCTCTAGAGGATTTGAGGGGATGGCGCTCAGTGCGGACGGCACAAAGCTCTACACTCTGCTGGAAGGAGCCGTAATTACCGATCTCAATCAAAACCGTCTGCTCATTAGCGAGTTTGACCTGAAAACCGAGACTTACACGGGCAAGACTTTCTTTTATCAACTGGATGCGGCAGGTAGGGCGATCGGTGATATGACTGCCATCAACGATCACGAGTTCATTATTATTGAGCGCGATAACGGACAGGGCGATGCTAGGAATCCGGCGTTCACTAACCCGGCACTCTCTAAGAAATTGTACAAAATTGACCTGAACAAGGTGGATGAAGGCGGCTTCGTCGAGAAAGAGCTGATAGCAGACTTGCTGAATATCTCCGATCCCCAGGGGCTAGGGGGCAACGGCACAATCAACGGTATATTTACCTTCCCTTTTGTGACGATCGAGGATGTTTTGCCGATCGATAGTCAGACGCTCTTAATCATCAATGATAATAACTATCCCTTCAGCATCGGTCGTACCCCTGGACAGCCAGATAACATTGAGTTCATTAAAATCAAGCTGGGCACTCCGCTTAATCTGCAAGAGGTCTATTCATTAGAGCCTGTTTAGACAGAAAGGTACACTTTAGTCAACGCTTGAAGCGCAACTGGTTGCCATTGATGGCAAAACCGTGAAAGGTTCCTACGATCAGGAAGGGAGTATTAAAGCCCTTCAACTGGTGAGTGCCTAAGCCAGTGAGCATCGACTTGTGCTGAGTCAGTGTGCTGTTGCCTCGAAGTCCAGCGAAATCACGGCAATTCCTGTGTTGCTCAAACAGCTAGCTCTGGCGGGTTGCATTATCGAGCAGCGTTAGACGCCCAGTTTATGCTGAAAATTCTCAGCGCCAATACTCCCCAGTCTGATGCACATTCTCAACCACTTTGATGCGTTTACCCTGCTATGGCTATCATTCCAAAAAGACTTACCAAACTGTATTTCTACGGGAACAATAATCGACAGAGGTTGCTACTTTCGTAAAAATGCCGTTGGTTCCAGATCGAGAAGTTGTTATGTTTTGAACAACGCGAATGGTTGATTGACTAAGTTTCATGGAGACAAAGGAGCAATCCCTCCGTCGCACTACAGATTGTCATACCGTTCGTAACTCGTTCCATAATATATTCCTGAGGCAATCTCATCTGATGCGTCAATTTTTAGTTGAACCAAAAGTCTTTTTGTTAATTGCGGTAGCAACTTCTACCGTCTTTGGCTTGGCTCCCATTAGCTCGGTACAAGCTGCGATCGGGCAAGCTCAACCTAATTCGACGGTTCAAACCTCTGGCACATTGGTGGCCTATGATAATTCTTGCGAAAGTGAAGATCTGACAGTTGGCGATGAAGTTACTGTTGATGGTGAAACTTATAGCCTTGAAGGAGATGGTAACGGGCTGTTCATCGAATATGTTTTAGAGGGTGACGAAGAAGCGGGAGTCGGAACCTATTCCGTAGTCGGCTTCGGTGGTGATTGTGAAACAGTTGAGCTTCAGCAAATTGACGGAACTGATTCTTTGGTGGGCAGCGATATAGACGAGTGATAGTTCTGCACTGAAGATGCAGAAAATCCCAGAACATTTAGGATGTAATGATTCGGGGAGGAACGCGCAAAGTGCGTTCCTCCCCGAATCGTTTTGATGAGAGACGATCTGCATTAGCTCAGTATTTAGCTTTTTCGGAACCTCGAAAACCTTCTGACTGGGGCTGGTTTAAGCTGTAGCAAATGGTGACATTACCGAAGACATCAATCGAGGGGAAGGTTAGGACAATTATCTCAAGGCATTATCCCAAAGGTTCTGAAATTGATTCAATGTCTTGAGAAAGTAATGCTTCACCCAAAACGAGACGTTCTCAATCTTGTTCAAGTCCAGAGAATAAGGAGGCAAAAACAGAAGGGTGTAACCTGCTTGCTTAATCTACTCACGAATCAGGGTTGATTTGTGAAAGCTGACATTATCTATGACGACGACTTGCCTTGGCTTCAACTGCCTCACCAGACACTGTTGTACTCTTTCTGAGCCATCCTCAATCGCCATCAAACGCTCATTTAGGGTACGCTCAAAGCCTTGAAAAGCCTGATGTCAAAGGATTTATCGCCCGAAAAAGTACCCTAAATAGACAATTGCAGTGAAATCAGGCAGTAGTCTAGAATGCAGACCTCGACAGAGCGATATGGTACATTTGCACTGCTTACAAGACCACCCTCCTGCCTGCCGGAAACGGTGGGCTTTTTGGCAGGGAGAGTTGCTAGGCGTGAGACTAATCACGGGTGGACTAAAAGCCCTGGCTTATGATTGCAGCAGCACTTTACATATTCTGATCCATGCCCATCCACCCGCAATGGGCTTTTGCTTGGACGCATTATGCGGTCACTTATGAGCATAAAACGCTTGTCACATCTGGTTGATGTTTTCACAAAGGCGATGAGCTAGCTCAGAAGTGGCACAAGGGCTGAAACCCTCATTCTCTCGTTTTGAGTAGTTGCGGTTCACGCAACTACTCAAAAGATTAAAAGTCTCTACTTAAGGCAGTTTTGAGGCTTAGCATTTTAATCTGGACTAGATTTGGACTAGATTTTACTGAGCTTTGCTGTCGATATAATTTCCTCTACCAATTTCGGCACTTGCTCCATTTGTGTCTGTGTTACCATCAAGCTGGTTACAGCTCGGACTGAATGTGTCCCAACGGCTAGCATCGCCACTCCTTTTTCTCGAAGCCGATCGACCAAGATCTGAGCAGGCAATTCTAGAGTATGAAACACCACAAGATTAGTCTCGACATATTCTGGACTGATCTCTACGCCCTCAATTTGGCTTAAGTTTTCCGCCAAGTTTTTCGCGTTTGCGTGATCTTCTGACAGCCGCGCAAGCTGATATTGCAGTCCATAGAGCGCCCCTGCTGCCATCATTCCTGCTTGCCGCATCCCGCCGCCAAACATCTTGCGAAACCGCCGCGCCCGCGCCATCATCTCCCGTGATCCTGCCAGCGCTGATCCCACAGGGGCACCCAGCCCTTTGGAGAAGCACACGCTCACAGTATCAAAAGGCTTTGCATAAGCTGCCTCAGAAATTCCGGTTGCCACGCAAGCATTCCAAAATCTTGCCCCATCCAGATGCAGCGGTAAGTCCTGCTCTCGGCAGACTTGGGCGATCGACTCCACCTCCGCTAACGGAAAAATTCTGCCGCCCCCCCGATTATGCGTATTTTCCAGGCACACCAGCTTTGTTTTAGGAAAATGTGAATCAATGGGGCGCAACACCTGCCGCACATCCGCAGCCGTAAAAATACCGCGATCGCCCTTCACCAAACGACATGATACTCCCGACAAAGCTGCCGGAGCGCCTCCCTCGTAATAGTAAATATGCGCCTCCGACTCCAAAATTACCTCATCTCCTGGCTCAGTATGCACCCGGAGCGCAATCTGATTCGTCATTGTGCCTGAAGGCATAAACACTGCTGCTTCTTTACCTAACAGCGCCGCCACATACTCCTCCAGCGCATTCACTGTCGGATCATCGCCAAACACATCATCCCCAACTGCCGCAGTCGCGATCGCCTCTCGCATTGCCGCCGTAGGTTGAGTAATCGTATCGCTACGCAAATCGATCATAGAGTTCCTCAAGTAGCACAAGTTACAACATATACCTCTACAGCAATCCTAGATTCGACTGTGCTTTTTAAATGTTGCAACCACAACTTGTTCAAAGGTCAAATTTTGCATCAAATTGAGACTCATTAATCTTAATTCAAGTCTTACACTAAGTCTCAATTATATTGCGATTAGTCCTTAAAAAAGACGTGTGAGTCTCATTTGAGAAGAAAAATTCATGCATCAGACGTTCTGCAAGTGTGAACTCAATTTCAGGCAAAAATAGCTTCAGGGAGCAAGAGACATGCAATTACCAACATTGCTCGCCCTCCTCAATGAAAAGTTATGGATAAGATATTAATTAGAACTAGGTATCGTACCTATGCCTCATACGAGAACTACAGCAATACTTAAAACGTGTCTAATTTCATGATGTGCTGCTCTAGCAGAAGTCCTAGCATTTGCACTTTTTAAGGACATGCTGATTTCCATGTCTCTATCCCGAAACACAGCGGTAGGATGGGCACTGCCCACATAAATCCTACTAAAACATCCTTTCCACATTCTTTGTCCATTCACCAATTAATCTAATCGCTTGTGATGGACAATGCTTACCCTACCTGTCTGCTCATTTTACTTATCTTTCAAGTGGAAAGTTTGATAATGAGTATCCTCAGGTCTAAGCACATGTCAACTAAAGAAAATGACCACACCTAATCCTTTCACAGCCGAAGAACGTCAGCAACTTCTTCAAGAGTCTTTTGAAGTCATCGAGTGGCTCGATAACTTTACAACCCGCTACACGCAGTTGCGTCTTGAACCCGGATTTATACAGTTGCTAGAACAAGAGCGCACTCAACAGGAGCGGCTAGTTGACTTACGCAAGCAATATAGCGACAGGGTTCCGATCATCCCCCTTTGCCGCTGTCCCTATTCGCCTTCATTTAGCAACGGATGTTGTTGGCGAATTGTACTATCAAAGTTTGGGTG
>NZ_JCACIN010000035.1:0-5145 GCF_059504425.1 Drouetiella sp. | reverse complement strand
CTCAATCTGCTCCCTCTTTGTTGCCTACTCAAGACTACACCCCTTGAACGATTACTTTGGATCGTAGATTTTTGGCTGAATGGTTCGCCTTCCACCTACTAACTTGGCACGTAATTTATCGGTATCTAACTGCCAGCGATAGAGACCATAAAGGACAGCTAATCCCAGACAGATTATGATTAGAACACCAATTATTGCAATCCATTGAATCCACATAATATTTACCGATGTTTGTTAATTCAGAATTTGATAGAGGGTGATGATAATAACGATCGCGAAAATCGTGGTGTAAATTAACTTCGTGTATTTTGCTAGCCAACTGGGAAGATAAATATCAAAATTATCCTTTGTGGAATTTGAGTATTTTCGAGCCAATAAATTTAAGGGGCAGTGGGATTTGAAAGCGAGTAGGATCAGTCCTTCTAGAAATACAAATCCATATCCAATCCAGAGCCAGATATCTAGCTTGTGGGCGATCGCGGCATACAGCATATAAAAAATTACACCATTGAAGAAAACCCATATCAACGTGTGAATGCTTTTAATCAGCGTTAATTTAGTTTTACTTTTCATGTGGTGCTGAGTAGTCATTTTGCTGCCTTTTTTGGCGTCTCAACAAGCACAGAAATCACGAGCAAACTTAGCCCCATGATTTTGATCACGGCATTGACTGCGTGTGCATACTCCCATTGATCGCGATACCGCGTCCAATCCGTTGGGATAGGATTGGTCAACCATTCAGCGAATTCAGCATTCATTGGCGCGACAAACATGATCCAACTGACAAATGCCAGTATCAAGAGAATCACTCCGCCCAACGTCCAGTAGAAAGTTGAACCACGCTTGCGAACTAAAAATGCCAACACCATTGCCGTCAGAATTGCTGTGATTTCAAAAACTGCGCCGACTGAACCAAATAGCTTATAAATATTTTCAAAAACAGTTACTCTAACCCAAAGTTCCTGGTTAAACTGCATTCTTTGCGGCAGCTCTAGCAAATGGGTCATAGATAAACTTAGGCTAAACGAAGCCAGAATCAGTGTTATAAATCGCCAAGTACGTATGAATGTCATTTGATTAGCCTTGTGTCGAGAAATTAATACAAACTTTGATAAAATTCATTGCCTTTTTAAAATTTTAGTTAATAACTTTGACTCTTAGCATCACTGTAGTAAGCATTTTTATATTTCTTGAATGAGTTTTTGGGACATAATATAAAACGTAGTTAGAATACACAAATTCATCATTTTTCTAAATCAATCTGCCTATTTTTCCTCACTATCTGCCTAAGCTTTTGGATTGCTAGCTAAAACCTTGTTCATCATCACATCAATGAATTTGGCTGACTCATTCATCCAAAGACCGTGACCTGAATGTTCAAACCAAATCAATTCTTTGTGGGGTGCAGTCAGGAGATTAAAATACTCTTCGGTCAGCTTCGGCGACGTGGTGCCATCGTGGCGACCCATCAAAAAGTAGACAGGCACTTTGAGGCGCGTTGCTTGCGAAAATCCACACTCCACAATTGCGGAAACACAACGCCGACCGTTTGCAGTTCTCCTCGGGACAAATTCACCTTGTCATACAGTCCATACTCAGAACTCGTCATCAGGTCAAACAATATGTTGGACTTAGGTTTGGCGATCGCAGAATTCTGATCATCATTCCTATACTTTTTCAGATCATTGAGGTAAGTCAGCATCTTGGGCAAAACATCGTTGCCGTAATAGGGCGGTGGTCCCTGCTGCTTGAGCTTTTCCACTTGCTGCATGTCCCCGCGCTCCTGTGCCAAACGCAGCACCAAATCATACTTGATCAGCTCGTTCTCCAGAAAAGCCACCACCTGCCCCGTACCGATAAACGCATGAAACAAGTCTGGGTAACGTTGCACCACCATAATGCCCAGGGCGCTACCCCACGACTGTCCCGACAGATAGATTTTTTCTTTGCCAAAGCGTTGGCGCAAGTGTAAGACCAATTCATGGGCATCGGTGATGTAGCGATCGGGGGTTAACTTGGCATGGTCGATCGCATGGAACGATTTGCCTGCCCCTGGTTGATCCCAGTTGACGACAACAAAGCGATCTTCCAACCCAGCGAGTGCGCGCTGCTCAAGTACGAGTTGGCTACCACCGGGACCACCCGCCAGAAAAAGCAACACTGGATTGCGCGAGTCCTTGCCGCGAATCGTGATCCATTCCTCGGAGCCGCCGAGTTTCACTGTTTCCAGTACAGCAATGCTGTGGGGTATGGGTTTGCCATTGGCATCAAGAATGGGGGGTGTGGATGCGAAGAGTTGTGAGGCGACAATGGCGAGGAGGGCGATCGCCACAAACCCTGCAAGCTCGGCAAGCATCACGCGCACGGTAAAGTCAAGCCGAAACACCGCCACCAGCAATGCCACCTCTGCCATTGCAAATAAAATCACAATCGATAGGGAAATGCTGGCGCTAATGGGCAGCAATGCTACGGGCAGAATCGCCAGAAACATCAAGATAAATACCAGAATTCGCAGCGATGTCAGCGCGTTGGCGTAGCCTCTCTGGAGAATCGCCCTCACGATTTTCAGTTTAGATAGCTGATTCAGCTTCAGATATGGGTTGCGGGTCATAGTGACGAATATTATGCTGCCCTGTTTACTCGGTAACTATTTGAGGTTTCTCTCTACCAAATTTCCACAGCAAGATGACACCTAAGCCAAACAGATTGATTAGAAAAACGACTAGCCCTCCAAAGAATGGAAGGAGTGATAGAACCGTCAGGATCGCTAAACCCACCAAAAAACGCTGCTGTAGCGACCGATCGCCCTTACGAATTAAGCACTCACCGACAAAAAGTGCTACGCCTAATGACCCAACTAGAGAAGTGACGATCGCAGTCAGAATCAGGAGTGGAAGTAGAGGAATGGCAATAAGTGTAATCGCCAGAAACACGCTAACAAAGACAATAGCGACGATCGCCCCACCCCCCCACAGAGCAGTCAAACTGGGGTGCTGACGCAATTTTGTAGCCAAGTTCTGTAAGAACTGCGGGCTGGTCTGCAAAATAATCAGTCCAAGAATGGCGGCTACTACGGCGGCACTGATTCTAAAAATAGCGCTGAGGAAATACTGAGTGAAGAAGCTACTTCGGCCTCTATCGGAGCCGTACATCATGCCATGACGATCGCTGAATGTAGCTTTCTCACCACTCACGATCGCACCGGGTTCCTGTACGATTTTGCCGCCAAAGGAGTAAGCATCCCCCTCTACCCGCGCTCCTTTTTGCAGGATGACATCGCCGCCAAAAGCGATCGCAGTGTCCACAACTCTGGCATTAGGGGACACCGTAACATTCCCGCCAAAAGCAAGGGCATTTTCAACCACTTGGTTCTCTGGTACGGTTACACTACCACCAAAACGAATGAGGTTAGCATCATTGATATTGATATCAGTCTGCGCTAGGGCATTGCCTGCAAATATCATGCAAATGGTGGCTATAAAAGCCAGAATTATTTGTTGCCATTTCATAATTTCATCCTCGTAAACGATAAAAACATCGACTATTTCTCATGACATTTCAAATGACTTGTTGTTCGCGGTAAGCATCCTTCTCTCTATCATTAGTTGCCAAGGTTTTAGCTGTTGTGAGATTCATCAGATAACCGCCCAAACCTGTTATCCATAGCACAATCGGATAAACAAGCCATCTTTCTGTGCCGCCTAAGCCAATAAAAGGAACAATTATATTAGGGGCAAGCACAACGGCACACCATGTTAATAGGGAGATGGCTCCAAAGGCAATTCCAATAAATTTAAACGGAGCAGAAACAACTTTAAAAGACATAATCGCTGATACTCCACCCGATATAAAGGTGAGCAAAGAGAATATTCCGTGATAAGGAGTTTTTTCGCCAGAAAAAATTCCAATGCCCACTAAACCTAAACTAAATAGACCAAGCGGAATAGTGAAAAATAGTTTTTTGAAATATCTATGCTGAAACAATGCCGCCGTCAAAGTCATTAAGCCAGATAACAGCATAGTGATATTAAAAATGCTGGCGGACGGTTGGTAGATTAAGCTGTTAGGCGGTTTTGTTGCACCCAGATCGCTTATCTCGCTGTTGAAAGTTGTGTAGCCAGACGGATAGAAGACTTCGGCAGTGATGATGCCCATTAAGGCAAACGAGCCAGCCACAAAGAGTAATACACCAGAGAGCTTTAGCTTGTTCATGATGGATTTTGTAATTTATCTATTGAAAACTTCACAGCAAGAGAAAACTTAATTGTAGGGAGTCTTTTACAAATGAATAAACTAATCGACGGGTCGGCGTAGCGAAACTGACGACGGATAATTCTTTAACTGACGTGGAGAGTTAAAGAATTATCCGTATGTTTTTTGGGGTTATTCAACGCGCAGAAATTGTTTGCCACTCTTGAACCGCTGTGGATGGGATTTGCAACTTGATTGCAGAGCCACTGGCCATCGGTAGCGTCAAGTAAAGAGGAATTTCAGACTGCAACTGTGTTAGGGCAGACTGAAAATCGTATTCTCCGACGTTTACCGGGGTTGGTGTGTCTTGAGAGATTTCGCTAGAAATATCCCTGGCGGTCAACGTTTCCCCCATTGAGGTTGTCAGGGTCAGCGGTTGCGTGCGGTCAAATTCCACTCCATCAGCAAAGCCGATCAAACGCAGAGAGACAACAGCACTTCCCTCAGGATGGATACGTTTGAAGGCAATCACCTGCCAGGAATTTTCGTTCTGATCTCGCAGGGTTTGCCGGGATTGGTAAAGCATCTGCCCTTGATATTCTTCAATTTGCGTCACAGTCGCGAAAGCGGTCAAGGGACTGCAAACAACGAGTAAAACGCAGAGCCAACCAGCCAGCAGCCAGCGCATCGGTTGAATTTTAAATCTGTTAAACCGGATAGAGTTCATCACAAAAGTCCTCATAACGTTAAATTTCTGGCAATTTCAAAGTGAAGAGTTTTGAATTTGAATGATTGTGCCGCATCAACTGGAGGCGATCGCTTCTCCTGCGGTTTTCCAAGCCCCAAAACTAGGTGGAAAGCCCTGCACAGTGTCATAGCCCAACAGGTGTAAGGTCATCCTCAGTACAGGACAAAAGCTTGCAAAAGGTTAGTAGGAGGGGGTTTCATGAGAAT
>NZ_JCACIN010000034.1:0-5201 GCF_059504425.1 Drouetiella sp. | reverse complement strand
CCGCATTCAGAAGGTCTTGGAAGGGGCAAACATCAAACTTGCCTCAGTTGCCTCTGACGTGATGGGGGTATCTGGAAGAGCCATGCTCAATGCTATCGTTGCAGGTGAAACTGACCCAGTGGTCATGGCAGAGTTGGCAAAAGGGCGACTCTGCAGCAAACGAGATCAACTGATTCAAGCGATCGAGGGGCGAGTTCGTCCCTACCAACGCTTTATCCTGGCAGAATTACTGTGTCAACTCGATTCCCTTGACGAAACCCTTGGTCGCTTTGACCAGCAGATTGAGGAATATTGCCACCCTTTTGAAGCGACCGTAGAATTGCTCGATACGATTCCGGGTGTAGGACGGCAGACGGCAGAGATGCTAGTTTCGGAAATTGGAGTCGATATGAGTCGCTTTCCCACTGCCGCGCATCTAGCTGCCTGGGCAGGCTTGGCTCCAGGAAACTATGAAAGTGCAGGCAAGCACTTCTCTGGCAAGACGCGCAAAGGCAATCAAACCCTGCGCTCAGGATTGATGCAGTCGGCTCATGTAGCGGCTCGTTCCCGGACTTATTTATCAGCTCAGTATCGCCGAATTGCAGCCCGGCGAGGCAAGAAACGAGCGACGATGGCAGTTGCTCATTCTATTCTGGTGATTGCTTACCATGTTATCCAACGGCAGGAACCTTATCGAGAGCTAGGAGCCAACTATTTTGACCAACAACGACCTGAGGCGACAACTAAGCGGCTAGTCAAACGACTAGAAAGCATGGGCTATCAAGTTGCACTCCAATCCAAAGATTCCTCATCGGCAGCTTAACTGTGGGGGATTTTCAAGTCAGTATTAGTCAGGGGGTCACTTCAGTCATTGTCTGAGCCACCATTCAAAACATCTGATCCAAAACTACCATTCAATTTTGTTCCACTGCACCCCAAACCCCATTTTATAAAGGGTGAGTACCAGACACCTGATTGCGTCCCCGCTTCTTGGCTTGATACAGCGCTTCATCAGCTAGGGCAATCAGCATGGTGGTGGAACCAGTAGAGGTAGGTATGGTACTGGCAACGCCTAAACTGAGCGTCACGTGGTGCCCCACACTAGAGTTGACATGGACAATCTTCAGCGCCTCTACTTCAGCGCGGATCTTCTCTGCAACTGCGACTGCCCCTTTAGTGTCAGTGTTGGTAAGGATCACGGCAAATTCTTCGCCCCCATAACGAGCGACTAAATCGGTTGGGCGTTGCGCGGCACGGTTAATGGCTTTTGCCACCTGTTGGAGGCAGTGATCCCCTGCTTGATGCCCGTAAGTATCGTTGTAGAGTTTGAAGCAGTCAATGTCACACAGAAGCAAGGAGACGGGCTGGTGTGCTCGTGTCATTTGCAACCAGGTTGTGTCAAGATGCTCATCAAATCGTCGTCGGTTGGCAATGCCCGTTAAACTATCGAAGGTGGCTAAATGCTGTAACTCTTGATTCACTCCCTGAAGCTGGTTATAGAGTTCAGCTTGCTGAATGGCGATCGTCAGTTGGGTGGCTAAAGAAGCAAGTAAATCAATCTCAAAGGCTTGCCAGACTCTGGGTTCGCTACAGTGATGGGCAATCAACAAGCCCCAGAGAGCGTTTCCCTGCATCAGTGACACGACAAGCTTTGCTTTTACCTGCAACTGATCGAGAAACTCCACGAGACATGGCGTTACCTGTTCATTTTTGGCATCAGCAATGGCACGAATACGTCCCTGTTTATAGAGTTCGTGGTATTCAGTTGGAAACACTTCGGCTGGAAACGTCCGCCCTAAAATGGGTTCCCACTCGGATATCACTGCCTCACTGACAGCACTGCCTGTGCCATCGATCCAAAGACGGTAAATGATTACCCGATCGCAGCCCAAAAAATGGCGCACTTCGGTCACGGTTGTGTTGAGAATATCCGATAACTGCAAAGACTGGCGTACCCGTTGAGCAATCTGGCTCAACAACCGCTCACGTTCGGATTGTTGTCGGATAGCTTCTTCTACCTGCTTACGCTCTGTAATGTCTCGTTGGATAGAAATCCAATGGGTGTACCAACCGGTTTCATCCGCAACAGGAGCAATATTCAGTTCGGTCCAAAACTCAGACCCGTCCTTACAGTAATTAATCACTTCCACTCGCACAGGCTGCCATTGCTTAAGTGCTGCCCGAATTTTTGCTAGGGATACCCGGTCAGTTTTGGAACCTTGAAGCATTCGTGGCGTTTTGCCCAAGATTTCCTCTGGAGTGTAACCGCTCATTTGAGTGAAGGCTTGGTTGACATATAAAATTCGAGGACCTGGCGCACTCACAGGTTCAGCTTCAGTAATGAGAACGGCATCATTGGCATTAATGACGACAGATTCCAACAACCGGAGCTGATGTTCCGCTTGCTTATGCTGCGTAATGTCGCTTAATAGACCAACCAAGCGCTCGATCGTGCCGTCGGGATTTCGCTTCGCCAAGCCTCGAACCCGCACCCAATGATAGGTGCCATTGCGATGCTGTATTTGATGCTCACTGACAAACTGCTCATTGACTCCTTGTGACGCCTGCGCTGCCAGATAGTCATTAATGTGAGTTTTGACTTGCGCTTGCGCCTGAGGATGCACCCGCTGCCACCACTCTTCGATACAGTCGCCAAGCTCAAACTCCTCATAGCCCAATAGGGCTTTCCATCGTGGAGAAAAGTAGACCTGATGGGTTTTGAGATTCCAATCCCAAAGCCCAGCATTCGCGGAGTAGAGGGCTAACGTAGATCGCTCTTCATTCAACTGGAGCGCTTCCAGCAGTTGCGTTTGAGCGACGGCAACGCTCAGGTGATCAATCAGTTGCTTGAGGAGTTCAAGCTCAAAAGTGGACCACTGCCGGGGTTGCTGACCCTGATGAATGACCAGCAACCCCCACAGCTCTGATTGAAGCAGAATGGGCACAGCCAGCTTGGCTCTAACCTTTACCTGTTGGAGCAGATCGATCGGACAGAGCGTCATGGGCGTTTTTTCTGTATCCTCAATGGCTTGAATATAGCCCTGGCAGTATTGTTGATAAAGCTCGGCTGGAAGCACGTCTGACGGAAAGGTTTTACCTAAAACAGAGGGGTAAGCAGCATCAACGGACTCGGCAAGGGTACTCCCAGTTCCATCCGCCTGTAGTCGGTAAAGCAACACCCGATCGCATGCCAACAGTTGCCGCACCTCTGTCACGGTGATCTGGAGCATTGCTTCCAGGTTCAACGCTTGATAAATTTTAAGTGTGATTGCTCCCAATGCCTTAAGGGCTTGATTTTGGTGGTTGAGAGGCGGCTCAAGCGGCTGACTATTTGAATGCTTAAAATTTAGATCGAACATGAGCGATCGCTTGCCCTTACGTTATGGATTATCTCCTCTAGGAGCAAGAAGCGGTTCCCTTGCTCCCAGAGGGGATAAATTTGGCATGACATACTGCTGCTTTATCCAGGTGCAAGTTCCGTGGTTGTAATTTGAACAGGATTTTTGAGCGGAAAGGTTGTCGGATGGCTGATCAGATAGCCTTGAACGAAGGTGGCACCTCGCTGTCGCACCCAGTGGAGTTCTGCGGGCGTTTCAATGCCTTCCGCGATCGTCTGAATGTTTAGATGGCTGGCAATCTCCAAAATCTTCTCAGTGACGAATGCCTTGTATGGATCTGCTTCCACATCACGAATCAGATTCAGGTCAAGTTTGATGAAATCCGGGCGAAGTTGGTGCAGCAAGTTGAGATTAGAGGCTCCTGCACCAAAATCATCCAGTGCTACGCGGAAACCAGCTTCCCGGTAAACGTTGAGAATCCCTTTGAGGTGTTCAATATCTTGAAGTTGATTCGATTCAACCACCTCAAAGATAATCTGCTCATGGGAAATGCCGGCTTCATCGATCGCCTGCATCGTGGTGCGTAGGCAGGAAGTCGGATCATAAATGGATGTCGGCGCAAAATTGATAAAAATATGCTCTTTAATTTGGTGCTGCCTAGCCTCACGAATGGCTGTGCGTCGAGCGATCAGATCAAGCTGTACCAAGATGCCCGCTTCTATTGCCAACGAAAAGATTTGACCCGGAGCAATGAAGCTGCCGTCCAGCGCAATGCCACGGAGCAATGCTTCCTGTCCAAATACAGCCGAGGTATCCTCAGCCGAGACAATTGGCTGAAACTGGCAAGTGAGACGCTCGTCCGCCAGCAGGTCAAGGAGCCAGCCTGACTGATGGAGGCGAGTCAGACGAGCTAGAGAAGTCGTGCGCGCACAATCCCGCAGTTGAGGGGCGTTTGCATGCTCCATGAACAGTGCCTGTGTATTTTTCAATTCATTCGAGGTCAATATCCCAGCTAAAGTACTGACACAACTTGCAGTTTGAGTCGCCTCTAACTGGATGGCAAGACATTGTCCCTCTTCTTTAAGTTCATAGTTTAAGTCTGCTTTACGTAAGTAGTGGAGAACCTTGGTTAAACTATGACCCGAAGGAAACCATAGGTAAAGTCTTCCCATGCCTTCAACCTTTGTCGGCAGGGTTTCGCAGTAGACACAACTACTGGAAAGTTGGGTACATTTCATAAGCCAGCTCCGTTGGGTAGTGAATCACGCAGGGGGGTTGCCAATCAGCGACTCCGCCGCAAGCAGCTGGGTATGGAACCCGTTTTGCTCGTCAGTCAATGGCTGACCTTGCAAGCTTGAAGTTTCGCTGGAGAACGGCGGGGAATTTACCCCCGCTAGATTAAACCAGCACGCAATTGCTAACCTTAGTATTCCCTCTGGACTTGCCATACGCTCGGTAGAGCTTCAAAGAAGCGTTGGAGAGACAATCATCGGGTATGGATGCAGTCGAGTAGGACATCACTGCCTTACCCTCTGCTTCAAAACCGTGCTTGCCAGTTTGCTGGCACACGGCTCCTCAACAATTGGGTGCTTGTCTTGCATACCAATGGCTGGTGGCAAACTGCCTTGACCCATGGCTCGGTAGATTAGATGAATGCAACTTCAACACCTTTCGTTCTAGCTTGCGCCAGACGAGGATGCTCCATCCATACGTAGTCGTTAACTCGCTCATGACGTGTACATTGCGACTGACAACTCTACCTTCCCAATTGTCGTGTCTCTGTCTGCATATCGGGGCTGGTTAAACTCAGCGGAGCAGTCACCCACTCCGCTTGGTCGGGTAAGGTTCGAGCGTCACCGCTCTCCCCTCCCCTAAGAACGCAGC
>NZ_JCACIN010000033.1:0-5310 GCF_059504425.1 Drouetiella sp. | reverse complement strand
ACTAGATAGTTGTCGTCTGCCTTCTATTTACGCCTATCTAATTGTCGCGTCATACGGATGTGAGATTTGGTATCTGCCGCCTTATTCTCCAGATTTGAACAAGATTGAACACTGGTGGAGCGTGCTAAAGAATTGGATGCGACAGCGATGGGATGAGTTTGATACCTTTCGAGATTGCGTTGATGCTGCCTTTAAAGAGTGTCCTAACGTATGTGCGTAGCGCTATAAGAGCGGGCAGCTTGCCCGCATTTCATTATTGCATCCTCAAAAAGACGATCGCCACAACAGACTCACGGCTCAGATGCAGCCAGCATCTTTTCCTGATCAGGCTTGGCTTTGAGGCGGCTATTGGCGCTGCGGCGGATGCGATCGCTTTTGCGCACGCCACCCGCCATTTCGTATTCAAGGCTATCTTTGCCGTACTTAAAGGCAACACCCAGCAGCATTTTCTCGACCAGATCGCCCAAGGTCTTTTCTAGCTCGCCAATCTCGGTCTTAGAGAAATCAACCACGGTCAGAGCCGTATTGTAGGCTTCGATTTTGGTGCGCAATTGCTCAATGGTGTCATTCAAATCGCTCAAGGTGCAGGGTTTGCCAAAGTCAAGCTGTGGATCGATCGCTTTTAAGCCAGAGGATCGCATCTCGGCTTTTTCTAAGATACGAGAGGTGCGTTTTTTGCGAGACATAGATTCTACTCCTTTGATGCAGGTCTGTGATTAGATTCAGACTACCCAGACTGCCTCTGCGGAGATCTAGGTAAACCCACGACAAAGGTAGAGTTGTGACCTGGCAACTCTGAAAAGATAGGGTGAATCCTCTGAAGGCACTTGATATGAAGAGTCTGATCCTGAGAGTAGACCATTCGTAAGTGACGTGGGCAATGCCCACGCGACTTGAAAGCATTTTTACTGAGTTGTGACGATCGCCTCTCTCGACACCCTGATTACAACTCCCGTGGTCACGATTGCCTTTCTGATCGTGACGATCGCAATTCTCATGATGATTACTGCAAATTTTAAAGTGGCGATCGCGCGTATCGTCATCACAAATGGATCAGCAGTGAGGGCGATCGGGCTGATTTTCACTCAGAACTGGACAATGGCAATGTCCACCCCTTTGAAGCTCTGCAAGCTAGGGAGGGTCAAAGCAAACGACTACATCTTGGGGTGAGCCGATGAGTCGTCCTAGTCTCTGCCGATAGTGTTCTGCTTCATTGCGGGTATTGAAGCGATCGATAAATTTGCGCCCCCCGCTGGGCGTGTAGAACCAAACTGACCACATGGGTAATGCTCCTTGTAAAAATTCTGAAGGGTTTATCTCTTTAGTCAAGCACTATAGCGTATAGTCAGTCATAGTGCATTACTTTATTAGGAGATGCAGTGAAACAATTTATCAAGGAGTAGGATTTGGATGATGATCATGAATGAATGGATGGCAACCAAGAAGCCCCAAGTCACAATGTATGTACGCGACGAAGTGAACGTTGCGCTTGATGCTGCTGCTTTAAGTGAACAGCGATCGCGGTCACAGATGGCTGCCGTTCTGGTTGAAGAAGCATTAAAAGCAAGAGGTTATTTAAAGGCAGAGCCTCAGAATGCGATACAGCAGAGGACAAATGAGGATAAAGATTAAGGAAGTTGCACAACTCTTATCAACCAATCCAAATGGGGGCTAAAACTTAAGTTGTGTTTTCACCCCTGTAAGTTCAGCAGTAACGACCGTTGATCTGTTTGTTGTGGTCACTTCTCTCGCAGTATCGATCGCAGTTCTCGTAGTCATCACTACAACTCCTGTGAGGGCGATCGCGCCTATGTTTGCCACAAATTCACTTGCAGTGAGGGCGATCGCGCTTGTTCCCATCACAAATTTATAAAGGGTGGTGAAAACAAGCGTTGCAGATGTTGTTTTCCTAAAGTTTTTCCTGGGAAATCGGGCGATCGTAGAAAAGTCAGATATCTTACTCACAGAAGTTGAGGCTTGACGGCAATAAATAAACTGCATTACAGCAGGAATTTGGCATCCGCTGGCGATCGCTATTTATACGAATATTTCAACCAGCTCAACTGCATAACAGATAGCTGTATAAAAGACATACGAAGGACGCTCAATGGCAATATTCAACGTCACCAATACTAGCGATAGCGGCGCGGGGTCTTTGCGCGACGCAATTAGCCAAGCGAACGCTGCGGCGGGGGCAGACACCATCCTCTTTAGCGGCGGCGTTTTCACCGATGGTACTGCCGACACCATTCGTCTGACTAGCACTCTGCCGACCATTACCAGTGACATCGCCATTACGGGTACCGGGGCAAACCTACTGACTCTTAGCGGCGATGCCAATAACAACAGCCTCAATGATGCAGGTGATGTCCGGCTTTTTACGGTGAATCAGGGAGCCGTCACCCTAACCAACTTGACGCTAAGCGGCGGTCGCAGTCAGGGAAGCAACGGCAGTGCTGGCTTCGGCGGCAATGGCGGCTTTGGCGGCGCTTTGTATGTTGACAACGGCAATGTGACCGTTAGCAGCGTCATTTTTAACAACAACCAGGCGATCGGCGGGAGTGGCGGCAGCGGTGGCATTGTGGGCACAGGGGGCAACGGCGGTCGGGGCGGCAGTCTCACGGGTACTGCTCCAACCAATGGTACTAATGGTCAACCGGGCAGCGGCAGAGGCGGTAGCGGCGGCAGAGGCGGAAATTTCCTGAATGGCAACGGTTCTAGCAGCGGCGGCAGAGGCAGCAGCGGCGACAGCGGCAGCAGCGGCGGCTTCGGTAGCGGCGGCGGCGGCGGTAGCGGCGGCGGCGGCGGCGGCGGCGGCAGCGGCATCAGTCAAAATCCTAATGGAACGACTACAGGTGCCGCCGGCGGCAGCGGCGGCAACGGCGGCTTCGGCGGCAACGGCGGCTTTGGGGGTGGCGGGGGTGGCGGGGGTGGCGGGGGTGGCGGGGGTGGCGGCAGTAGTGATGGCGGCGGCGGCAGCGGCGGCGGCAGCGGCGGCAGCGGCAGAGGCGGCGGCGGCGGTGCTGGTTTAGGCGGCGCAATTTTTATTCGATCGGGTGCACTCACCCTAGGAAACACTACTTTTACCAACAATACTGCTGTGGGCGGCAGCGCCACGGGTGGGGGAGCCGCAGGACAGGGCTTAGGTGGCGCTATCTTTGCCGTGACCCCAGCTTTAGCGAGTCAGGCAGGTGTATCAACCGCACCCACCGTTACCGGAGCCAACCTCATTTTCAGCGGCAATGCTGCTGCCAACGATGCAGGAGTCGCCGGAAACAATGACGATGTCTACGGCACTATTGGCTTGCCCCCTTCCCCCAGCGTCAATCTCTCCGTTAGCAGCACTGCAGGTAGCGAAGCAGCGACAACAGTGATTACGGTGACGGCAACGGCATCTAGCACCGTCACCAGCAACCAAACGGTGAATCTAGCGGTCACAGGAACGGGCATCACGACGAGCGATTACAGTTTGAGCAATACCGTGATCACAATCGCTAGTGGAGCGACCAGTGGTTCTGTGACCTTTACCGTCGTAAACGATGCCCTGGTGGAAGGGACGGAAACGGCAACTTTGACCCTCAACAATCCTTCGTCTGGCATTGTGTTGGGAAGCACGGTTTCTCAAAATATTGTCATTACAGACAATGACACGTTACCGATCGTCTCGATCGCGGCCACAGACGCAGATGCAGCCGAGTCAAGCGGTGTAGCTAACCCCGGTACCTTCCGCTTCTCGCGCACCGGGTCTACAGCGAGTGCCCTGACGGTGAACTATGCGATCGCCACAGGAGTCGGTCAAGCCATCAACGGCAGTGACTATACGCCGACGTTGAGTGGGTCTGCCGTGATTGCCGCAGGTGCAGCGTTTGCCGATATCACGATTACCCCAACTGACGATGCCCTGATTGAAGGCAATGAAACCGTCACGCTTAATCTGACAGATACTGCCAGCTATGACCTAGGTGCTGCTCAGTCTAGCGCCACTGTGATCATTGCAGACAACGACAGTGCTGGAGTAACCGTCACCCAATCAAACGGCAGCACGGCTGTGGTTGAAGGAGGCGCAACCGATAGTTACACGATTGCTCTCAACAGCCAGCCTACTTCTAATGTGACGATCGCCCTCAATGGTGGCACCCAACTCACCGTGACCAACGCCCTCACCTTCACAACCGCTAATTGGAACGTGGCGCAAACGGTCACGGTTGCCGCAGTGGATGATACCGTGATCGAGGGTAATCATACTGGGACGATCACCCATATCGTTAGCAGTAACGACGCCAATTACAACAATCTCAGCGTCGCCCCTGTTTCAGTGGCTATTACCGACAACGATCTGCCTAGCTTGAGCATCAGCGATATCAGCCTGAGTGAAGGCAATAGTGGCACTACAGCAGCAAGCTTCACCATAACGCTCTCTCAGGCAGTTAACCAATCCGTCAGCGTCAAATATGCCACTGCCGATGGTACTGCTACCGCAGGCAGCGACTACGCCGCTATCAGTCTGACTGACTTGACCTTTACGGCTGGAGAAACCTCAAAGACAATTAGCGTTAATATCACGGGCGATACCGATTTTGAACCCAATGAGACCTTTACCGTAAATCTCTCTGCGGCTAGTAGTGCAAGTCTCTCTAAAGCAACGGGTACAGGCACGATCCTCAATGATGATGCCGTGCCGATTAATGTCATCGACGGTACGGCAGGACGAGATACGTTAGTCGGAGGTACGGGCAGCGATCGCATCACCGGATTTGCTGGAGCAGATACCCTCACCGGAGGAACGGGAGCCGATCAGTTTGTTTACACCAACATCCGCGATGCAGGCGACACCATTACTGACTTTACGGTGGGTCAAGACCAAATTGTTTTGACGGCGCTGCTGCAAAGCCTGAGCCTGAATACCTTCAGCTATGCTAGCGCCGTCAGCGGCGGCTATCTGGGGTTTGCCGCGCAAGGCAGCAACACAATTGTACAAATTGATGCCGATGGCACCGGGGCAGGACGGGCGACGGCTTTGGCGATCGTCCAGAACATCACCCCAGCTAGCCTTAACAACAGCAGCAACTTTATTCTCTGATCCACGGATGAAGCCATGCCAGAATCTTTACACTTGTGTTTAGCCACGCCATATCTGTAAGGTTTGCGTGAAATTACAGGGCTACATCTTGCTAACCAAGTGACTTCTGTAGTGAGATAGGCATAATACTTCCTACAGCAAAAGCTGAGATAGCGTGGGACGCATCTGCCATGAGTCTATAGAACCCATTTGACATCTTCCGGCTTCTGCTTTAAGGTGCTTGAAGCCGT
>NZ_JCACIN010000032.1:0-63295 GCF_059504425.1 Drouetiella sp. | reverse complement strand
CGACCAAGATTCACCTCTGCTTCGTTAGGCTAATGGTGAAGCGGCTTGCAGCATCTTCTTAAGATCTCAAATGGGTTCTATACACCTTCGCCGATCTAGACGCAGTTGCCAACCCTAATTTCTAGTTTTGACGCAGCACTAGAGTGAATCAATCTGAGAGGAAGAAGCGGCTTACAAGTGGAGGAGATGAGCAATACAATTTACCTAGCTTCGCAAACCATTCCACCTGAGAGGCAGTAGTCCAAAGCTATGAGCACCCTTAATCAGATTCTAGAAAACGCTCTGAAATTGCCCTACGAGCAGCAAGAAATGCTGATAAAACTTCTGCAAAACCGACACTACGAGAGTCGTCGTGCAGACATGGCTGTGGAGGCTCAACAAACCTTAGCTGATTTTCGTGCAGGTAAATTTCAACACCAGTCAGCCGAGAATGTCATTGTAGCACTGCGCCAGTCTCTGCAAGAGTCAGAAGAATGAGACCGTTGGTTTTGACTCCAAAGTTCAAACGAGCATTCCGCAAGTTTGTCAAACGGAACGCTGACCTCCAGCAACGCATTGAAGAAACCCTACAATAAATGGAAGCAGACGTATTTACCCCAAGCTTAGGCACCCACAAACTGAGCGGTAGGTTTAACGGTCTTCAATTTCTCTATTGAACAGGATACGGAGATAAATAGCGAGGTCATTGTTTTGCTCGATATTGGAACTCATGATGAAGTTTATTAGCCCAAAGGGAAGCGTGAAGCGCGATCGCTCATGTTGCTCAGATTTCGGGAGAGCGATCGGTGAAGGGGCGATCGGTTTTCTGCAAGGTTTCGGGAGACAATTGTTAGAGAGGCGATTGGTAGAGGGACTGACGGGGCGATCGCCTATGTACCCAGATTTCGGAAGGCGATCCGTGAAGGGGCAATCGGTTTTTGTAAGGTTTTGGAAGGCGATCGTACAGCTGAGAGAAAGGGGCGATCGTGCCTGAATTCAAACAGCATAGAATCAGATAATCACAAGCTTGCCCTATGACTCCGCAATTTGAAGCCGCGACCGCTGCCGTCTAGATGTTCTCATCTGCAGAGCGCCAACAGCTATTGTAAATTCTTACTCAGAGTCATCCATTCCCAAAGCCTCAAACCGATCTTAAAGCTCTCAGCATCCAGTTCTGGCAAGATACTACGCAAGCAGCTACTCGCTACTCAATCCCCCACGACTGTTGATGACCTCAACGATCTTGCGGCTGACTTTTGACCCGAAGAGAACCGTGTTGAAGATTTCCTTAGTTTCTAGGGTCAGTTCTCCATGAGCTAGCGCGGCAAAAGGAGTGTCGTATTGTTGAAGGGCATTTGATGCCAGACCACTCGCCTTTGAGGCGGTCACACTCATCATGCCACTGGCTTTACTGGGGATCTCTGACTAAGTGTATTAGCGTTCGTTTTTAAATTCATTTACTTATCCTGAAAGCATCTAAAAAATCTTATTTTAGTTAAATTTAAAAGTCTATTTTTAGATTTAGTTATTTTGATTTATTGATCTAGAAGTAATCTATTTGCGATTTAAGAGGTTTATATTTTTGTAAACTTGTCTATTTCTTTCAATTGATACAGTGTGAATCTCTCAAAAGGAAGATGCAGAAAACCTTGACGATCGCGCTATATTTAGCACTATGGTCACTACAGCAAGCAAATAAGTATTTACTTAGGGTTTACCTGAGTTTGATTTTAATTAGAGGGAATTCACTATGCGTATTGCTCAGGTTGCTCCTCTTTGGGAACGCGTTCCTCCTCCAGCCTACGGTGGAATTGAGTTGGTTGTAGGTCTGCTGACCGATGAACTCGTTCGGCGAGGACATGAGGTTACGCTATTTGCTTCTGGCGACTCTATTACCCTTGCAAAGCTTGCGTCGGTTCATCCTCAAGCGCTTCGGCTCGACTCAACTGTGAAAGAGTACGGCATATATGAAATGCTGCAAATGAGTCAAGTCTACGAGCGGGCAGGTGATTTTGATGTTATCCACTCCCACATGGGCTGTGTGGCTCTACCCTACACAAAACTGGTGAAAACGCCGACCGTACATACGCTGCATGGTGTGTTTACCCCAGATAATCGCAAAATGTTTTCTCATGCCAAAGCGCAACCCTACGTCAGCATTTCTAATACGCAGCGAGAGCTTGACTTGGAACTCAATTGCGTAGCAACTGTTTATAACGGTATTGATGTCAGCAGCCACAAATTTTTTCCTCAACCGGACGAGCCGCCCTATTTAGCTTTTTTGGCAAGGATGTCGCCCGAAAAAGGACCACACCATGCGATCGCGATTGCCAAAGCAACGGGTCTGACGCTGAAAATGGCGGGCAAAATCGATGTGGTAGACGTAGAGTTTTTTGAAAAAGAAATTAAGCCCCATGTGGATGGAGTTCAGATTCAATTTTTGGGCGAAGCCAACCATGAGCAGAAAAATAACTTGATGGGGCGGGCGATCGCAACTCTGTTTCCAATTACCTGGAGAGAGCCGTTTGGTTTGGTGATGACTGAATCTATGGCGGCTGGAACACCTGTAATTGCTATGCGGCTTGGTTCTACGCCTGAAGTCATTCAGCCTGGGGTATCAGGCTTCTTGTGCGACACGATTGAGGAATGTGTTGCAGCGGTCAAGCAAGTTGGCACTCTCGATCGCCTCGCCTGCCGTGAGTATGCCTCTAACCATTTTAGCGTTAAGCAGATGGCAGATGGCTATGAAGCAGTCTACAACCAGCTTCTACAGGATCGATTTAGTCGCAATGGTCACTATCAGCCCAACGTTAGCTTGGCAGGCTGAGGTGATTGTTGCAAGTCGTAGTATTGCAGACGCGTGATGTTGCAAACAGCAGGGTTCCAGTTATGGGGTTAAGCAACGAGGTTCAATTATGGTGAACGCAATTTCACAATCTTTTAGGCTAGTGCCTAATGTTCAGGCATGTGCTGCAACGAAGGCGATCGCCACCTCTCCGGAAGTTGCACCCTCAAGAGCGCCAGCTAGACAAGCCATTGCGCTAATTTCAGACCATGGCGATCCGGCAGCGGAAATTGGCAAGGAAGAAGCAGGCGGTCAAAACGTGTATGTGCGTCAAGTGGGTGAAGCTCTGGCTAAGCTGGGTTGGCAGGTAGATATGTTCACGCGCAAGAGTCGCGCTACTGACCCGGTGATTGTGCAGCATTCGCCCTTCTGTCGCACGATCCGGCTTGTTGCTGGGCCAGAAGAATTTATTCCGCGCGATCGCCTTTTTGAGTATCTGCCGGAATTTGTGGATGCGTTTCAGAAATTTCAAATGCGAGAGGGGACGAATTATCCTCTGGTGCATACCCATTATTGGATGTCGGCTTGGATTGGACTAGAGTTGCGAAAGCTCAGCAACATTCAGGTGATTCACAACTATCACTCTCTGGGAGCGGTCAAGTATCAGGCAGTCGATCGCCCTCCTATTGCCCAAGTCCGTATGGATGTGGAGTGCCAAATTTTAGAAGAAGCCAATTGTATTGTGGCAACTAGCCCTCAAGAACAGGAGCAATTGCGATCGCTGGTTTCTCAAAAGGGGTATATCGAAGTTATTCCTTGCGGTACCGATATCAGTAACTTTCGCGTTCTATCCAAGCTTGAGGCAAGGTCAAGACTGGGCTTCAATTCAGAGGATCAGGTTGTTCTCTACGTAGGACGATTCGATCCTCGGAAGGGCATTGAAACTCTAGTCCGTGCTTTTGCAATGCTTAAGCGTCCAGCAGAGCAGCCTTTGCGCTTGGTAATTGTCGGTGGCAGTGAACCCGGTCAATCGGATGGTTTAGAACGATCGCGTATTGAGAAAATCGTAGAGGAATTGGGCATTGCCGACCAGACGACGTTTGCGGGCAGGATTGGGCATGATGTTTTGCCAGCCTACTACACAGCCGCAGATGTTTGTGTGATTCCCAGTCACTATGAGCCATTTGGGCTGGTGGCGATCGAGGCAATGGCTTGCGGCACTCCAGTCGTAGCTTCCGATGTGGGGGGCTTGAAGTTTACGGTAGTGCCAGAGGAAACCGGGCTGCTGGTGCCTCCCTACAATGATGCCGCTTTTGCAGAGGCGATCGATCGTATTCTCACTGATGCAGTCTGGGCGTGCAAGCTAAGACGGCAGGCGGCTTCACGAGTGCAAGAAAACTTTAGCTGGACAGGGGTTGCCATTCAGCTCAGCGACCTCTATCGTCGTCTGCTGGCACAATCCATTATGTACCCTTCCTTCAGCATGGGCAGAGACGGCTTGGCGAGAGAACTGGCTGTCGAATCTGTAGCCACATCGGTTGATCCGCTTGTCAAGGCTTTCTAACCTAAGATCCTCAACTAAGATCGAAGATGGAATGTCCTATAAGAGCGCATTATGTCGGATATTATCGAACTGAACGGCAGAGTTTTTGTTCCCGCAGATCAACTGCCCATATCAGAGTGGGCTTGTGTAAACCCTGCTGATCAATCTCACCTGACCCTGACCCTTAAAGACGACGACCTGTTTTTGATTACCGACACGCTCGGCAACATTTCAGGTTGTTTGGGCGATGGGGCGATCGATAGCATGGGTCTATTTGGACGGGACACCCGGTTTTTAAGCCGCTCTGAGCTGCAAATTGAAGGACGGATTCCCGTCTTGCTCAGCAGCAATGCCCACAAAGGATTTGCACTCTCGGTGCTGTGCGCCAATCCTCGAATTGATGACGATCGCATTCCTGCCGAAACCATTGGCATTCAGCGAGATATTGCCCTAAACGGCGGTTTGTTTGAAGAGACAACCATTACAAACTACAGCACGAAGACTCTGAAGTTTGAGCTGTCTCTCAGCTTCGATGCCGATTTCATGGATTTGTTTGAAATTCGAGGCTTTAGCCGCAAAGGTAAGGGGCGGCTCTTGCGGCGAGTTGTGGCAGACCCCGCCATCAAGCAAGTCCCGGATGCGAAAGGCGAATTTCTGATCGATGCCTCAGACAGCGCGACTGAAGGCACGATTCCAGCTCCCGTTCTTTACTCCGCTGCTGCTGAGCTGACCATGGGCTACCAAGGACTAGACGGCGATGTGATGGAGTCGCACATCCAGTTTCTGCATCGGTTGCCCGATCTATTCAAGGGATATACTGCCATTTGGCAGCTAGAGCTAGAGTCGCACACGACCGAGCGCATCGGCTATCGGCTCGAAACGCTGACTAACAGCCGTCCGGTTTCCAAAGTCAATGCGCCCCTAACGCTGATGCAGGCGAAAGCAGCCGAATCCCAGGAAGAGCAGGAGTGGCGGACTTCGATCACCCAAATTCGCTCAAACGATCGCGCCTTCAATCAGGTGATCGAACGGGCTGAGCATGATATTTACCTGCTGCGGCAAACTTTTGAGCAGGGCAAGATTTTGTCGGCTGGGGTGCCCTGGTTTTGCACCTTGTTTGGGCGAGATTCCATTATTTCGGCTTCCCAAACGCTGATTTTAGATCCGGCGATCGCCCGTGAAACCCTGACCGTTTTGGCGCAATATCAGGGCAAGACAGACGACGACTGGCGAGAAGAAGAGCCTGGAAAAATCCTGCATGAGCTGCGCTTGGGCGAGATGGCGCGTTGCCATGAAATTCCCCACACGCCCTACTACGGCACGGTGGACGCAACGCCCTTGTGGATCATGCTTTACGCCGAATACTATGCCTGGACTTACGACCAGGTGACGCTAGACAAGCTGTGGGAGAATGCCTTGGCGGCGATGAGCTGGATCGATCGCAACCTCCAAGAGACAGGTTATCTGAGATACGATCGGCGATCGAAAAAAGGCTTAATGAACCAGGGCTGGAAAGACTCTGGGGACTGTATTGTCTACCGAGACGGCACGCAGGCGAAGGGACCCATTACCCTGAGCGAGGTGCAGGGCTATGTCTATGCCGCCAAGGTTCGCTTGAGCGAAATTGCCCGACTCAAGAAGCGAATTGATTTAGCCGATCGCTGGCAGGAGGAAGCCCGACAGCTCAAGATTCGCTTTAATCAAGACTTTTGGGTTGCTGACTTAGATTTCTGCGCTTTGGCGCTAGATGGCGAGGGTAAGCAGGTAGATAGTATTACCTCTAATCCCGGACATTGTCTAAATTTGGGGATCTTTTTGCCTGAGCGCGCCAAGAGCGTTGCAGAACGCCTGCATGCCCTGGATATGTTTAGCGGCTGGGGCATTCGCACCCTCAGCAGCCTTTCTCCGGCATACAATCCAATGGGCTATCATGTTGGCTCGGTCTGGCCGCATGACAATGGCATGATTACTCTGGGGTTGCGATCGATTGGTCATGTGGAGCAGGCGCTAGAGGTCAGCCAAGGGCTGATTGATATGACTATGGAGCAGCCCTATCAGCGTCCGCCAGAGCTGTTCTGTGGCTATCAGCGCGATCACATTGAGCCTGTCCGCTATCCGGTGGCTTGTTCGCCGCAAGCTTGGGCAACGGGTACGATCTTTCAGTTGATTCAGGTGATGGTAAATCTGGTGCCTGATGCGCCCGGAAATCACTTAAGGATTATTGATCCCGCTTTACCTGCCTCCATTCAGCATTTGTCGCTGAAGAACTTTCGGGTGGGTTCTACTCTGGTGGATCTGGAGTTTGTCCGGGAGGGCAGTTCGCTAGAGGCGCGGGCGGAGTCGGCAACGTCTTGTCGCGTTGTGCGCAAGCGGGGAAATCTCCGAGTTGTGATTGAAGCGTAAAGCAGAGGCACGAGGGGCATCGCTGATTTGAGGTGTAGCTTTTTGTGAAAGAGTGCAGAGCGCCCCCTTTCAAAAAAACGTACCCAGATTAAGCGATGCCGCGTGGGCTTACAAACCCGATTTCTGGCACATTGTGCTTTTGAGCAGATCGAGAAAGGCAAAGGCGGCAGGGGGTAGCAAGGCATCAGCGAGGGTGGCAATGCAGACCAGGCGAAATAGCGGCACGGGTAGGCTAAAAACCTGCACATCTGCCGGAATAGGCTCAGCCGCGAGTCTTGGGCTGATGGCTGCTCCTAAACCTTGAGCCACCATGCTAACGATCGTTGCATCCGATCGCACTTGATAGGTCGGCTGGAGCTGGGTTCCATATTTGGCAGAGTGGGCGTAGACCATGGCATCACAGCCGTCGCCATCAGGAGCCATGATCAGCGGGTATGCGGCTAACTCTTGCCAGCTTAGCTGTCCTGTGGCGGACTGAAAGTCTTTGGGAAACAGCACGACAAACTCGTCGCGCAGTAACTCCCAGGTTTCAAAGTCAGAGCAGGTAGGCAGGTAGGTAATGCCAATATCCGATCGCCCCCTGCGCAGAGCCTCTTCAACATCAGGACGATCGTCATACTCGGCAATGCTGATGGCGATCGCCGGATAGCAACGACAAAACTGGGCAATGACTTCCGGTAAGATGCGGGTAGCAGCACTGCGAAATGCCGAAATCCGCACCTGACCGCCCTTTAGTCCTTTCGACAAGTTGGCTTGCTTAACGATATCTTGCAGCAGATACGTGACCTGACGGGCGCGATCGACAATCTGCTCCCCCACAGGAGTCAGATGCGCTCCGTAGCGCCCTCGCGAGAACAGCACCACGCCCAAGTCTGCTTCGAGAGCGGCGATCGCATAGCTAATTGCCGACTGCGACATTTGGAGTTGCAGTGCGGCTTCGCTGAAGCTCCCAAAGTCCGCTACGGCAATCAAAACATGAAGTTGCGAGAGTTTGAGCTGGCTTTTGAACTGGCTGTGGCGATCGAATGGAGCAGTTCCCATAGGGCTTAGGTGATGGACGCAGCTTTTGCATTGTCGCAAAATCCTGAAACGTTAGCAGCAATTGCTTATAGGAAAGTTAATCCTGCTTAAACAATGCTTATCGATTAGGACAGAGTCTAAGCGTTGCAGCAGATGGAGCTAACCGCGAGTAAAAATGTTAACCATCGAATTCCCTGATGGATGTGATGAGACGGTTGATTGGTTCTCAGTGCGCTTAATCCTTACAGTGAGTATCACAGGAGAAGCAATAGTTTCGTCCTCCGTTAGCCCTTTTCTCAAAGTGGAGAACTCAACCTATGAAACCCGCAATTAGCTGGTTGGAATATCAGCAGCTAGAGCTGATTCTCCCTGCAAAGCCCGTCAAGGTTTCCTGGTGCGATCGCTTGCTGCACCTTTGGAGAGAGTGGATGTGCCATCTCACGCAGCCCACTGACATTCAGATTTCCTCTGTATGCGATGCATCCGGCAAGGTTTGGTGGAGCGGCTACGATCCGCAAACGCAGCGATCGCTCCATCAGGTGTCAGAAAACGAAATTCGAGTCTGGATTGAACGTCGGTATTTAAGTTGAGCCATTTATCATGACTTTAGGATTACAGGCGCAGAAAAAGACCAGAGAGGAGAAATCTAAACATAGCCGGGGGATTCTGCTGCTGATTATCACAACCGTTCTTTGGGGAACCTCTTTTCCTTTACTCAAACAGGTGGTTGGCGATGTCTCTCCTGCGGTAATTCTGGCGGTTCGATCGACGATCGCTGCTGCCGTCTTTGTACCCTGGCTACGCAAGCTGGATGCAACTCTGCTTCGCGATGGGGCGTTTTTGGGAGTTCTCTACTTTGCTGAGTGCGCGACTGCCCTACTGGGGCTAGAAACCATTTCCGCAAACCGATCGGCTTTCATCATTAGCTTTAATGTGATTCTGGTGCCAATTTTTTCTGTCTGTTTCGGTAAAAAACTCTCCCTTCAGGTGATCTGTGCCGCAGGGCTGGCGATCGCAGGTATCGGCATTTTGTCCTGGGAGGGAGGCGGCTGGAGTCAGGGAGATTGGCTCACTCTGGGCTGCGCGATCGGTGTAGCAACCCACATTTTGACTCTGGGCGTGCTGTCGCCGCGTCATGCAACTCTACCGTTGGTGGCAGTGCAGCTTGGGGTGATGTCGCTGCTGAGCTTGACTTGGGCGGCTCCGCAGTTGGTTGAACAAATGGCAGCAGTCGCTCAACACTCTCACACGCTGCTCTATATCGGGTTGGCGGTGACGGCAACGCCAATTTGGACACAGACGATCGCTCAGCGCTACGTTGCCGCCCATGAAACCGCTTTCATTTACACCTTAGAACCCGTCTTTGCAGCGATCTTTTCATTTGGGCTACTGGGCGAACAGCTTGGCATCCGAGGGATGATAGGAGCCGCGCTGGTGTTGATCGCCACTTTCTGGAGTCAGCAAAAGTCTGAAGTTAGCAAAAGTCCTGAAGGCGAGGCACGTTGAGGATTGCGGCATCCGCAGGATTGACTTTAAGCAAGTGATGCATCAGCAGGAAGCCGACGATCGTCCAAGTTTGATAAAGCCTTGCCTGCTGACCTACCCAAGCGGCCGTTGAACCGTCAAAATATTCTGCCCAGTTTTGTTGGGGTAACTGGCTGAGCATCTTTTGATAGCTCAATTCCAGCAGATTCATCTCGGCAGCAAAGGCTGAATCATGAGTCGAGCCAGAGCTAGGTTGCCGCAAAATAGCTGCCGCCAAGAACCAAGTGAGGCAGGGCCAATGTCCACCGTTGTGGTAACACCCTGGTGAATTTTTGCGATCGTATCCGGTCTTAATCTGCCAATCTGCCCCATCAATGGGTGGATGGCAAATTCGCAGCGGCATTTGGGCAATGAGTTCTTCTTGATTCTGGACAACTAGCCCAAAGAGTTCGCTTTGTTGATCGCAGTCTAATACATCAAAGATTGCGCCCAAGCAGTTTCCTAGCGTAAAGAAACGGAAATCTGGTTTGCCTGTCCGCATGTTGCCAATTAAGTATCCTCCACGATCGCCTAGCCACTGCTGAAGCCAGTCAGGAATTGTTTCAACTTGAATATTATGTTCATTCTCGATCGCTTCCCCATACTGCTCTGTAGGGTAGCGCCGCATCACCTGAATCTTCTGACCTGTAACCCAATAGTGCTTTTGCAGATAGCGGTGCAGTCGCCTAGCGTGGTCAACGGTTTGCTGAATGCGATCGCCAAGATATTCAAAATCAGGGGATTCGATCGCCATTTTCATTAGCCCCGCCGCACTCAGCAAAGCGCCATGCAGCAACACCTGAATTTCTAGGGGCGCACCCCAGACATCTAAGGGGCGATCGATCATAAAAGCCCCGTCTGGTACGTGCAGCGTGGGTGCTTCTCGAAAGGAGGGCGGCAAAATTAAACCTAGAAAGCGCTGAATTCCTGCTTGGATGGAGGGTTGAGAGGCAAAGGCGCGATCGCCCGACTTTTGCACATAAGCGTGAGCTAGAATCACCCACCACAAAGTTGCATCCACTGAAACCACGCGCCCGATCGCCCGCTGTCCATAATCTGCAACGAGCTTCCCATCCACTTCAACGAAGCTAGTGGGAAAAATGCCTCGCGTCTGCGGCTGATCGCTTTGCAGCCGTAGGCACACCTCCAAGAAGTGGCGCACAGTTGAATACTTACCCTGCGTCAGTAGGTAGACCATCACAGGCACGTTGTCGCGAATGAAAATCTCACCATAGTTTAAGTCAGGAGCACTGGCTGAACTGTCCATGCCAACAGGCTGAAGGATTGCAGCGATCGCTCCTACCCATTCACCCTCAAATTGCACTAACGCTTTTTCATAAAACAGCGATCGGGCAGACTTTACTGCTTCTTGAATTTCAACGTCTGGCATAAGATAGTCAAGTTAATCAATTGAGTACTCACTACCTTACGGTTGATCTGGGGGCAGTGGGGTGTGGGGTGTAAGGGATCAAATGGGGGTGTGAGGGATGAAATAGTATGAAGGTATGAAGGCACGTTTCATAATTTCACACTTGGCTGCTATTCCTCGTTTCTCACATCCGTCCCAGGGCAGATACAGGATTAACTCTTGCTAAAGTATCCTTTCTGCTAGAGTATCTTACGTCTTGGTCAACCAACATGAGATTCCTTTTGGTTACAGACCTAGATAATACCTTGGTGGGTGATGCTGCTGCTCTGCTGAGGTTTAACCAAAAGGTTTCGGCGAACCGCGATCGTCTCTATTTGATCTACGCCACGGGTCGCTCCTATGCCCTAGCGCGTCAGCTTCAGGCTGAGCAGGACTTGCTTGAGCCTGACTACTGGGTAACAGGTGTGGGTACGGAGATCTATCGTAAAGATGAGCGAGATCCACTTTGGGCGGAACATCTTTCGCAAGATTGGAATCGAGACTCAGTGGCGGCGATCGCCAGCACGTTTCCAGACTTGATTATTCAGCCTAAAGCGGAGCAAAACCCTTGGAAACTCAGCTTTTTAATTGACCCTGAACTAGCCGATTCGATTTTGGCAAATCTACAGGCTTTGATTGCCCAAGCAGGATTGAAGGCACAAATTATTTTCAGCAACGATGAAGACGTAGACATTCTGCCTAAGCACGGCGACAAAGGCTTGGCAATGACTTATCTACGGGAAAAGCTTAATATTCCTGCCAACAAAACGCTGGTTTGTGGCGATTCAGGCAACGATATCAGCCTATTTCAGCAAAACACGCTAGGGCTGATTGTTAGCAATGCGCGATCGGAACTGATGGCATGGTATCGCCTCTGTGGTGAATCTCGTCACTATCTTTCACGCGCACCTTTTGCGGACGGCATCCTGGAGGCGATCGTCCACTTCAGGCTAATGCGATTTTAAGCTCATGCCCAAATGACCCCGCCAGAGGTGTACTACATTATTTTGACCGAGCGGGGTCGGTAAAATTTAGGGGGCTGGTGGGATGCAGATCTTGAGTCTGGTGATGGGGTATACATTTTCCTAACGCCAAATTAGGTGTGCCTCAACCCTGTCAAAGTGTTGCTAGTCAACATTTACAGGGCTGATCTGGCTAGGTGGTAGGTCAGACAGCACAGTTTATCAAAAGCATAAAATTAAGACTTTAAACATGCTTTGGTATACAGAAATTTCTTATTGAAAGTCAGTACAGTTCCAAAGGGAAATTGCTAAGGCATTCAAGCATTAGTAAAGTTCTTATCTCGGCTTGTGCTGCTGTAAGAAGCGGTATTTCGTTGGGTGATTTTCTTGAGTAAGGCGAGAGCAAGTTCAGTTAAGGGGTGTTTTCAAGCTGCTTAGGAGAAGCCCGTGACGGATTAAGGAAGCTGGTCGGACAGTTTGGCTTGACAAGCTCAACATTAAGCCAGATGCCAGCCTTAGTTCATCTACCAGGTGCTAGAGGTTGTGACTTCTTATTCAGGCACAATTTTGATCGCAGATTGCACATTTTAGGAGGATTTATTATACATGTCTCAACTTATGCGCCGAAAGCCCAAAAAACGGGGAGGGCGATCGGTCTTTCAAAACCAGCCTCAAAGGCAAGCAGGTCGTAGCTCTAGCCGCCGCACGACCTCTCTACAACTCGATCAAGTTAGCTTTTCCACTCTGCTAGAAAAGCTGAAAACGGTTTCCTCTTGGTCGCCAACCTGGAGAGCCTGCTTGCCCCTAGCAGCATTAATTGTGGTTGTTTTTGCCTTTTCTGCCTCGGCTCAAACTGGCACTAAAACGGTGGAGCAGCTAGAGAGTGAGCTAAAGGTGGGCATGGACACCATGTGGGTCATGGTCGCCGCAATGCTGGTGATCTTCATGAACGCCGGATTCTGCATGTTGGAAACTGGCTTCTGTCGGCAGAAAAATGCCGTTAATGTCCTGTCAAAAAACCTGATTGTGTTTGCCTTGGCAACGATCGCCTTTTGGTTGATTGGCTTTGGTCTAATGTTTGGCAATGGCAACGGTTTTGTGGGTTTAGAAGGCATTTTTGGGCTAACGGGAGCTGACAATAGCCCCGCAGTGGGTGATGCTTATCAGGGAGCTTACGGCTCGTTGAACTGGACAGGCGTACCTCTAGCTGCCAAGTTTTTCTTCCAGCTTGCTTTTGCTGGAACCGCAGCCACGATCGTTTCGGGTGCGGTAGCAGAGCGGATCAAGTTCTTTGAGTTCTTGATCTTCAGCCTTCTGCTTGTAGGTATTGCCTACCCCATTACCGGGCACTGGGTCTGGGGTGGTGGCTGGCTAGCGCAAATGGGATTCTTTGACTTTGCTGGATCAACCGTTGTCCATGCCGTTGGCGGTTGGTCAGCGCTCATGGGTGCAGCCTTCCTAGGGCCTCGCTTGGGCAAATACAGTGACGATGGCAATGTCAATGCCATACCGGGTCACAACATGAGTATTGCCACTTTGGGCTGTCTCATTCTGTGGCTGGGCTGGTTTGGCTTTAATCCGGGTTCTACGATGAGCGTGGGAAATGGATCGGCGATCGCTCACATCGCGTTGACAACCAACATGGGCGGAGCCTTCGGTGGCGTTGCAGCCACAGCGACAGCTTGGATGGTGTTAGGCAAACCCGACCTGTCTATGATCATCAACGGTATTTTGGCAGGTTTGGTTTCCGTCACGGCCTCTTGCGCTTTCATCACTCTGCCTGCGGCAGCAGTCATTGGTGCCATAGGCGGTATCTTGGTGGTTTTTGCCGTTACCTTCTTCGATCGCATTCGCATTGACGATCCGGTTGGGGCTACTGCGGTTCACTTGGTCAACGGTATCTGGGGCACTTTGGCACTCGGTTTGTTTGCCGTAGGTCCTAGTGAAGCTGCTGGCGCATTGTATAGCGCTGGCCCTGCCGCAGGTCTACTCTTGGGCGGTGGCTTTGGGCAGTTGTGGATACAGATTGTAGGAACTTTAGCCGTAGGCGGCATCACCGTTTTGCTTTCCTCAATTTTCTGGATAGCGCTCAAGACAGTTCTTGGCATTCGGGTAAGTTCAGAAGAAGAGTATGTCGGCTTGGATATCGGCGAGCATGGCATGGAAGCCTACAACGGCTTTGTCAAGGATACCAGCGGTAGTGCTGGTGCTTCATCTACGATAGGTACTGCTTCTGGACTGGCTGAGTATTAGTGGCGCTGAGTCCTGTTGTGGCAGCCGCCAAGGCGGTTAGGACGGGGAAATTCTGGGTAGGGCGCGAAGCGCCCTACCCAGAATTTCTTAAGCCAACTGGCGATAGCTGTATTACTGATTACAGCGCTACGCGCTTACTATCAAAATGAGTTTTTTTTGAAAGCCGTGCTAAGCGCGGCTTTCAAAAAAATTTTCTCCTAACCTTACCACTCTAGTTTCATAGCAGCCCCAGTAATTGGTGAGAGGATAGGGCAGCCTGGGCCTATCCCACCTCTCACGACCCATTTGAAATTGCTGTAGCTTCTCTAATTTGCGGCTAATTTAAAGTGCATCTCTTGAGCTTGGCGCAGCAGTTGAAAGCCGGAATTGCGTAAGTGAACAGGCAGGAACGAAAGTCCTAGACCTGCCCAGGCTTTGAGTGGAGCAGCAGTTTTGCCGAGCTGTATTAGCGATCGCCCCTCTTCAATCTCACCCCTATTAATCAGCCGCAAGCCCAGCAGGAGCTGCGTCTCGGCAAGGCGAAACTGCCGAACTTTTTCCACAGCTTCATCCTCAAATTGATGGCTTGCGAGATAGCTGACCTTGTCTTTGAGGTAAGGAATGGCGCGCTGAAGACCCTGCTGTTCGGCATGAACGCGATATTCCATCAGGCGATCGTTCCAGTAGTATCCTTGCTTTCCGGCAAGCGCTAGGCGCACAAACAGATCGTTGTCTTCGCAGTTTTGCCAGTTGGGGCGCATGAAGCCGACCTCCGTGAGCGATCGCCGCCGAAACAGCGTTGCGCCCACCTGAAAGCTTTGCTGGACAAACGCAACCTGGAGCAAATCTTGAACAATCCCTTCCGGCAGATCGGCACGTCCCCAATGCCGCGAGTTGTTCTCGGTAGCGGCAAGATCGCGCTGACCCTGGATGTCAATAATCCAGTGATCAGTGCCGACAAAATCAGCAGAGCAGCCGTCAAGAATTTCGGCAGTGGCGCTCAAAAACTCTGGCGTCAGGCGATCGTCGTCATCAAATTTGACAAAATACTGACCTCCAGCGGCATCAAACCCAGAGCGCATATTGTTGCTCTTGCCAATATTTTGTTCATGGCGAATGTAGCGAATTCTAGGATCGCCAAACTGCAAAAGCTGCGCCATCAATGCCGCCGTGCCGTCTGTGGAGCCATCATCGCAAATAATCAGCTCAAAGTCAGTTTCGGTTTGCTCCAAAACGCTGGCGATCGCTTCGGGTAACAAGTGCGATCGGTTGTGGGTGGGAATGCAGACGCTAATCTTGGGTATGATGGCGGGCATGATGGAGAAGTAGGATGGGCAGGACGAATCAGCAGGACTTGGTTCTAGCATTCCCCGAATTCAGGTTAGTCATCAAATCCTCAGCGGTATGACTATGAGCCGCTTACTACCAGTTACTCTCTGGGCAATTGAATCAGCAAGAGCCGGAGTGTCCTGAATGGGATAGCGATCGCCAGTTTGCTGAGGACATTTTGGGTGGGGCGCTGCGCGCCCCACCCAAAATGTCCCCGTCCCAACCGCCTTGGCGGTTGCTATAGCCCTACGTAATTGAGTTAGGACAAGTTATTTTTTGAGAGCCGCGCTCCGCGCGGCTCTCAAAAAATAACTCATTGGATCTAAGCGCGTAGCGCTATGTAAGAGAATCCAGATCAGCGAAGTCAAAGTAAACTTTGTGGAGGGACAGGTACAGAAACACGAGATTCGAGCAGGGGGCGGGGGCGGCTGAATATGAACATTCTGATGATTTCTTCAACGTTTCCCTATCCGCCCACGCAGGGAGGCACCCAGGTTAGGACGTTTAACCTGCTGAAGTATTTGCAGCAGCACCATGCCGTCACGTTGCTAACCTTGCGATCGCCCGATACTTCAGAAAGTGAAATCGCGGCACTGCGGGAGCAAGTGACAGAGCTGGTAATTTTCCCCCGACCTCCGGCAACTGAACTCAAGGGCTGGGGGGGCAAACTAGAGCGCTTTGGTAATTTCCTAATGGGCGGTACGCCGCCTAGCGTCCTGACTAGCTATTCTCCCCCAGCGCAGAGCTGGGTAGAACAGGCTGTCGAGGCAAATCGCTTTGATGTAATCACCTGTGAGCATAGCGTCAACGAAATCTATGTGCGATCGTCTTGGAAATCCCGTCTACGCACGATCGTTAATATCCACAGCTCCGTCTACGGCACCTGCAAAAATCAGCTAGAGACGGGCACGTCCGAGCATCCGGGACGCGATCGCCTCAATCTGCCGTTGCTTTACCGCTATGAGCAAAAGTTTTCCCGCAAGTTTTCCCGCATTGTCGTGACGACGGCTGAAGATCGGCAGCAGATGCAAGCCTTCTGTCCAGATGCAGAAATTGCCGTCATTCCCAACGGCGTTGATTTGGAGGAATTTCCCGGTCGCGCTGTCGATCCGGGCGGTCATCGGCTGGTGTTCATTGGCGCAATGGACAATGTTGCCAACATCGATGCTGCCCGCTTCTTCAGCCTAGAGGTGTTGCCAGTCCTTCAGCGGAAATACCCGAATGCCACCCTAGATTTGGTAGGCAATCGTCCCGTTGCCACCGTTCTGGAGCTGGGCGATCGCCCTGGCATTACCGTCACGGGTCGGGTGCCTCGGATGGTGGAGCCATTGCATCGGGCAACGGTCTGTGTGGTGCCCATGCGTACCGGATTCGGCATTAAAAACAAGGCGTTAGAGGCGATGGCGGCTGGGATTCCGCTAGTGGGGAGCGATCGCGGTCTAGAAGGGCTTGCCGTAGACGAACCTCTCCGCGCCCTCCGCGCCAATCGTCCTGAAGAATATGTGAGTGCCATCTCCCGTCTGTTTGAAGATGCAGCATTGCGCGACCAACTTTCCCGATCGGGGCGATCGCTGATTGAACAAGATTACACCTGGGAGCAAGCAGGGCGGCAATATGCAGAGGTGATTAGCGGCAAGTATGAAGCGCAGAGACATGAAGCGCATGGTCATGAACCATAAGAGCGGCGACAACCCCAAAGCAACCCCAATTAAAGTCAGTATTTGGGTGGATGAACTGCCATCTGTGCGTCGAGGAAGGGGACTCTTTGCCGTGGCAAGCGTGGGAGCGATCGCCCTCCTAACCTGGAGTGGCTGGCTGGCTGTGAGCCTGATTGTGAATCCGAGTTCTGTGAGTTGGCTAAACAACATTTTGCCGGAGTGGGGACGGTTTACCCTACCGGGGGGCACAAGCCAAACCCTGGCAGAAATTGCCGCCCAAGAAGCCCAATTGGGTCGTGCCTTAGGAGAGCCGATTGCAGCACCCGCTACTCAAGACCTGCTGCTGCCGATTTTGGAGACACAATCGCGCTGTCGGGGGAGCCAAACCAGAGATACCGCCTGTCAGCACATTGTGGAACTCCGTGCCTATCGTTCTAATGCCTACCGTCCCAATAGCAATTTAAATTCAACAAAATTTGAGCTAATCGATCGCCTAAAGGTGACAGGGATTGAGGAACTGATGGCGATCGCTCCCTTGCGTCAGTTGGGAGGTAGCCGTAAGCTGCCTCTCAACTATGTCACCTTGATCGAGGGCGAACCGCCGGATGCCTCAGTTTGGCTAAACCTCAGCGGCGAGTTGCAGCGCGGTAGTGCTGGTATTAAATATGGTCAGGTGGTGCGCTATGATTCGCAGCGCGATCGGCTTCAGGCTCTGCTGCCTTGGACAAGCCCCACCGGACAGATGCCCCACTGGCAGCAGGTGACAGGTAGCCACAAGCAAAATGAGCTGGTGGTCAATCAAGCTGTAGGGTTAGAACCTCAGTTTCAGGTCTATCAGGCTAGACTGCCCCGTGCCCCTGGCGAACCTTTGCGGCTAGAGGCGATCGTTCTAACGGAGATAGTTTCCAATCAGCCGCGCTACAGAGACGGACTGCTGCTAGCCAGAAACGGACTATGGTCAGATGCCCTCAAGCTATTGACCGATCGGGGTCAGGATGGCAGCGCTGTTCAAGCCCAAATAGATTTCATTGCTCTGCATGCCCAGGTTACTCAAGCTCAAGCCGATCGCACTTGGGCAAGCCCTACGCAACAGATTGCCGCGCTGGTGATTGATGGTCGCTGGGGAAAAGCTTTAGAAGCGCTGCGATCGGTTCGTGCGAGCGGATATGACATCAAAAGTCTTTTGTCTGCCAATGCCGAGTCGCTACAGCGCCGAGTAGAAGCCGCTCTGCGAGTCGATTCAGATCAGCCTGTGATACAGCAATGGGGAGCGATGACGGTTGCTAGCCAGCGCGATCGCTCAGCTGCAGCTACCTGGCTCCGGCAGCACCCGCTACATTCAGGGGTAGCCTCGTCAGCGCGATCGCCTCAGTCCATTCAACAAATTCTCGCGTTGCTTGATCCCTTAACTGAGCCATCCCAAACTGACCCGTCTCAGCCAATCGCCAACGCTCCCTCTGGGCCATTACGCCTGATTGGATCGGTTTCGCCGCTGACTTCCTTTCGGGCTAGCGACTGGTATAGTCCTCGTCCGCTAGTCTTACCCGATCGCCAGGTCTGGCATCAAGTCAAAGTTTTGGGATTTCAAGACGGTCAGCGCTGGCAGCGATCGCCCTTTAATCTGCCTAACTCCGAAAAATTGGCGTGGAAGCATTTGGGGCTAACCTCAGATTCACAGATTCAGCGGATCAGCGAGTCAGAGGAATCGGCTCAGACGCTCAGCATTAAAGCCGTGCAGTGGCGTAGTGGCAATCTGCACCTTTTGGCGGCGGCTCCTGCAACCCATCCGACCCAGCCTGCGATCGCTCTGACGCTGCCTTTACTGGCTCCCATCGATCGCCTGACTCTAACCAGCCTTAGCCAACAGCAGCCTCAGCAGATCGCCACCGTGCTAACGACCCTAGAGCAGCAGCTGCAACAGGCAGGACAACAGTTGCCAGCTGCACCAGTTGGCACTCCAGCTAGTACCCAAGCCAGCGCTCCAGAGCATCCTGAGACTCAGGCTCTAGCACAAATAGGAGATTGGCAGGTCGATCGCCTAGAGCTAACGGGTGAAGGTCAGCCCGAATGGGTGATCACCATCAGAACCGATAACGATACCGCAGATCGCACGGTAGATCGAACGACAGATCACACGGTCATTTTTTCGAGTGCGGGCGCATTGCTCTATAGCGATCTCTCTTTGTCTGAGCAGACGATCGCCGCTATTATTGATGTCCCACAGGGGTTGCCAGCTCTATTAATCCACAAGGGTCAGCGCTATCAAATTCAGCAGTGGTCGCGATCGCTCCAACGCTTTGAGTAGACCAACAAATTTCTACTCTTTTTGATCCGCAGGCTTGGGGATATGAAGAATAGGCAGGCGATCGCCTCGAAAGATTTCCTCGCTAGCTTGCCCCAACTCGTCGATCGCTTTAGTCAGCACTTTGCTTCCTACTAGCAGCAGCAGCAAAGGAAAGGTGCTTAAGCTCAGCAAAACTTGGGTCGGAACTTTGAAATCAGCCATTGTTTGAAATTAGCCTTTGTAAAAACCTAGGGAGAGCGTATGAAAATTTGATATGAAGTTACATAACAATATCCTACAAGACCGTTAGAATGGCGGCAGAAATCGGCGGGCTAAAGTTGGGATAGCGATCGGTGTTCCTATTAGTGTGCTACAACCTTAGCGAGTGAAGCGTCAGGGTCTTCATAGATAACCTCGAATGTCAAACGCTGTGGATCATTACTCCTCAAATTACGCATCTGCGCTAGGTCGATGGGTCAGCCAAACCTTCGAGCCACGAGGGCTTCAGGTCAAATTTCGTCTGCGCGGCAATAATCTTCATCTGCTGTGTCAGGCTCAACCCTGTCCCGATCGCGGTACTCTGCTACTCTGGCTCATTCCTGTCCTTCAAAAAACTGATTTCAAGACGCTTCTATCGGAAGCTCATACGCCCATTTATCGGGTGCAGCTTTATGGCTGCCTGCCGGGTGCCGGACAACCTGCATGGACAGCCGCCATTCACCTAAACCAGCTCGATCGCCATCTGAAGCAGATGCAGCAGGGCATACGGCGATCGAGCTTGCCTGAACTGGACGCACATCAATTAGATCCAATTGATCCCCAAAAGATTAGCGCCACTAGAGCTGTCGGCAAGCTCCAACTCGCCAACCGTCCAGCCCTGCAAGGAAAAGCAGCCCAGGGGAGTTCTCATCAGGAAAATTCAGCTCTAGCGCGATCGAACCGCAGTTTGGCACAGCAGGGGGAGGAAGTGGCGATCGCCAGCTACCTCAGCGAAACCCTTAGTGACTTGGGTGTGGCGGTTCGAGTCAGCGCTAAGACCGTCCCCTATCTGTCGCCTTCTACGGTGCAGTCGGGGGCTATTCCTCTGGCGGCAATGACCACCAAGCGGCTGTGGATCTCCTGTGGCGCAGCCTATAGTCCCGATTTGTCTCTGGTGGGTGAACCCATTACTCGCCGCTTGCGAGAGCTAGAGATTCAGGGCTACCGAGATGCGGTGATTTTATTTCAGGTATCCGGAGAAACCCAACCTGACTGGAAGCTCAGGGTCGATTTGACTCCTCCGAGCGAAATGTTGCGAGAGTGGGGGCGCTGGGGCGATGTGGAAGCCATCCGGCAATTGCTGAACCAGGCGGGAGCCAGTCAGGGATTGCGGGTTGCCACTGCTTCGCTAAAGGAATCAACGCTGCACCTGTTTTGTGATATCGATTCGCCCACAAATTTACGAAAGCCTGCTGAGCCGCCCGACCTGTCGCGATCGCGTCAGTGGATCAGCGAGTTGCTAGAGCCTCTTGCCCCCCAAGGCATTCATGCCGCAACGCTGTATGGACAGATGCCGCAGATTACGGGTATGGAAGCGCCTGCCTGGATTGATTGGCTCAAACTGCCTGCCGCCCAACATCCGGCTCTATCAGAATCGGCAATGGCGCTTGCTCAGCAGGGCGACTGGGAAGCGATTGCTTTCTTGCTGCATCGATTGCTCAATCCCGATCTCGATCGCTATCTGATGACGGGAGGCATCCGGCTACAGCTTTTGCCCAAGCAAGACTTGCTGCATGTGATGAGCGAGGCTCCCGTCTGTCCAGAGCAGCACCGAGTTGGGCAGACGATCGCCAAGTTTTTGCGGCAGTTGAAGCTGCCCAATTTAGCAGGAGTGCGGATTTACGGCAGACGGTCGGGACAAAAACTGCCGCTCTGGAGTTTCGGAGTCGATTTTGTGTCTCGTCATCGGCTGGTTCCAGAAGCCACGCCTGAGTTTGTCGCGACAGACAGCTTTGTGCATGATCTGATGACTCCAGCCGATGAGTCAGCCCTACGCCCAGATCTCACCCCTGCGGATATTCATTCCGTCTGGAAACGGTTTCAGCAGCGCCTCAAAAACGGGACAGAGCAGATTCTGGTGCGATCGTTCCTCTTCACCCCCACGCCGCAGACTCAGGTCTTGGCCGTAGCATCTGCGGGTTCAAACTCTCAGACTCGCATTGCTGCCGTGTGGGGCATGGTAGGAATTCTGCTAATGCTGCAAGCCAACTGGCTAGCGGGTCAGATGCTGCAAGCTCAGCCCAAGCCTAAACCCTCTGCACCCAGCGACTCAACGGCACCTGTGTTGTCTTCGACATTGCCTACCGATCTTGCGGAACAGCCGACACCTCAGGCTCAGCCTCAGCCTCCAACTCAGGCGGCATCGCCCAAAATCACGCTGCGGCGTTCTCCTCAAGACGGCATCTTTAACTCTGAAGGGTTTACCCGATCGACTGCCTCGAATTCTAGCTTGGCGAAGCCTGCGGATTCAGCCGATGCGCCACCCCAATCGCCGCCCTTACAAAAGCGATCGTCCCTACCCTACACGGCGATCCAACCTGAAGCCAGTCAAATTACGGCTGCTATTTTGGCAGCCGAACCGACTTTACCCAGCTTCAATAGCCATCAGATGGACGAGAAGCTAAAGCTCTATTACCAATACATTAAGGAAAACGGCAAACCGCCTGACGTGCTGGTCATGGGTAGCTCCAGAGCCTTACGGGGCATTGATCCAGCTGCACTGAAGCAGAGTCTAGCGGATTTGGGCTACGCAGACCTGAGTATTTTTAACTTTGGCATCAATGGTGCGACAGCGCAGGTTGCAGACCTGTTAGTGCAGCAGCTCCTCACACCCGACCAACTGCCGCGCCTGATTCTCTGGGCAGATGGAGCAAGGGCTTTCAACAGCGGCGGTGGCGACGTTACGTTCAACGGCATTGCTGCATCTGAAGGCTATCGGCAGCTCACGGCAGGTCAGTTTCCTATTCCCAAGCTGACAGCTGAACTGCCAACCGCTCCCACCCAGCCCAAAAATGGCATCAATATTTCCCTGACTAGCAGCTATGAGGCGATCGATCGCTGGTTTAGCAGCCAACTAGCTGAGATTTCGGGTACCTACGACCAGCGCGATCGCCTCAAGCATCTCTTTCAAGAAAACTTTTCCCAGATCTTGCCTACTGCGGCGATCGAGACTTCACCTGTCAGTGCTGTGAGTCCCAATTCGGCTCAGGCTATCCCTGCTCATTCTGCGGCTCAGTCGATCCTTGTCAATCCTGATGGGTTTCTCTCGCTGCCGATGCAGTTCAATCCGGCAACCTACTATCAGAAGTATGCCAGGGTGACAGGTCAGTATGATGGCGACTATGAAAACTTCAGGATTGCTGGACGGCAGGAAACTGCTTTGCGATCGCTCTTACAGTACGCCCAAACGCGCAATATTCCCGTCGTTTTTGTTAACCTGCCCCTCACCGAAGATTACCTCGATCCTGCCCGTCGTCAGCACGAGCAGGAATTTAAAGAGTACATGGTCAAGCTTTCCCTCAGCCAGCCCGGATTTGCGTTCCGGGACTTGGGCGAAATTTGGACAACAAAATATGGCTATTTCTCTGATCCCAGTCACCTGAACCGCTACGGAGCCTATGCCATATCCTATCGGCTAGCCCAAGATCCGCTGATTCCTTGGGTGGGGAAGGTTAAGAACTGAAGTTGCATGTGCAATTATTCTGAAGCCTCTTTCAAAATTAGAACTTTGATGAATCGCTTACTCAGGGCGCAGCAAAAACTCTGGGATTTGTTTCAAGACGCGCTCAAACGTTGCCGTATTATTTAGTCCTCGTGTCAGCACGATCGCTCCTTGAATCTGCACAATTGCATCTTCCGCGCGTTGATGGGCAGTGGCGGGTGTGATTCCCGTATTGATGAGTAAGGTTGCCAAACCATCGATCCAGAGCTTGAGCGCTTGCTGCACCTGCCCTTGAAACAACTCGTGTGCTTCCCCAATGCTGAGCAGTGCCAACAGACAGTCTCGCTGTCCATGCTGATAAAACGCATCTATATTCTGGTTCATAGCGCGGATGCGATCGATGGGGGGGCGATCGCTGTCCAACGGTGCTAGCACCTGATCTTTGAGCGCCTGCGTGACGTAATCTAGCACTACGGCTGCCATCTCCTCTTTGCCGTTTGGAAAATAGTGATACAGGCTAGCTCGTTTTAAACCAGTCGCTTCCGAAAACCGAGTAATGCTGGCTCCTTCATAGCCATATTGCCGGAATACCGCCATTAATTGGGGAATAACCGCCGCTTTGGACATTAACTCACCTCAAAATTGTTTTCTGCTTCTATTTGGACAGTATACCAAACGTTCAGTAAATCAAGCATTCTGAAATGGCTAGGCAAAATTGGCAGTATCTTTCGTAGTTTTCTGATGACAAATTTTCTGATGACAAACCAGTTTAGTGATGCGAAATATTTTGTACCACAAGTTGATAGCTCAAAGTAATCCTCGCTTTTTCAACTTCGCTAAAGCGTCCTCGGCAGCCTGCTTTTCAGCATCTTTTTTCTTCCGTCCTGTGCCTTCGCCATAAACTTTGTCACCGACATAGACTTTAGAAATAAATTCTGGCGCATGATCTGTGCCCCCCTTCTTCTCCGTAACATACTTTGGAGGCATAATTGCTCCATTCGCCTGGGCATATTCCTGGAACCTATTTTTTGAATCTATGTTGGAGCCAGGTTGATCGTCTGGGGGTACAGAATCAAACAACTCTTCTATTAAAGGACGGACAGCTTCTAGATTGCGATCGCAATCTAGATAGTACGCCCCAATCACGGCTTCAAACGTGCTGCTGAGAAGATTGGGGTTCTGGTAGCCGCCGTCCCGAATTGCGCCCTGTCCTAAACGCATTCTAAAATCTAGCCCAACTTCAGTTGCGAATTTAGCAAGCTGTTTCTCATCGACGAGAGCCGATCGCCATCGCGTCATTTCGTCTTCCCCCATTTCAGAATGACGTTGATAAAGGTACTCGCCGCTGACGAAGGTGAGAATAGCATCACCTAGAAATTCTAGCCGCTCATTGTCTTTGATCTCTCCAGGATTTTCATTCACATAGGAGCGATGAGTCAGCGCCTGACGCAGCAGTTTTTCATCATTGAACATCAAAAGTTTGTGCATCTTAATCGCTGTTGTTCTGTGATCGAAATTGAATCTAAAAGGAGTCTCGAATTTACGGTTGAGGAAGTTCAGGTGGCTCAAAACTTCCTCAACCACGAGTGAATTTAAGCGCTCGTAATCTTCTTTACCTGAGGGGGAAAGAGACTATTCCCGCGAGAGCTATTGCAGGGGCGACAGGCGAGGCGTAGATTCTCCAGTGAATTGGAACCCCCTTTGCTCTTGGGTTTCAAGTGATCGAGTGTTAACTGCTCAGATGGCAATTTGCAATCACACCACCAGCAGCAAGATCCATACTCACTAACGAGCTGAGTTTTTCTGACTTTTCTTTGTCTAGGATTCATGTAGAACTTCCTGAGCTACAAATTTGAGTAGCATTGGAATATCTCAAGCAAAAGACTCTTATCTCTATAAATGTCTTTATAGACGAGAAATCTGCTTTCTACTTAACGATCTACGTCTCAATCGCACAACCTCTAAGCTTCACATTAGGGCATATCTAGTAGGCTGAACCAGCGATCGCTTAAAAGTTGAGTCCAAACCTTTGAGGAATTGCTAGACCAGAATACTGGGTATGCACTGACGTGAAAGTCGAAGGTAGTGCGCATGAGACGAATATCTAAGCATAGATACTCACTTGCATATTTAGATAGAAGCACAGTTAAGTCTGGTTGTCAATAGCTGTTATCAAGATGCAGAGACACATCCCAGCGATGCGTTATGTCAGAATGCTGGATAGCCCAAAGGAAGCCTAACTTTATCTATGCTGTTTTTTCTTGAATACCGAGGCGAACTTGCTGCCCTCAGTGCTGCCTTGATCTGGGCGATCGCCTCTCTGATTTACGTGGACTTGGGCAAGCAAATGTCTCCGCTACTGCTGAACTTTGCTAAAAACGGGGTGGCGATCGCCCTAATTTTGCTGACGCTGCTGTTTCAGGGCAATTTTAGCTCGCAGATTGGCGGCTTCAACCTGGGGTTACTGCTGCTGAGTGGCGCGATCGGCATTGGCTTTGGCGATACGGCTTTTCTGGAATCGCTCAACTGTGTGGGCGCAAGGCGATCGCTCTTAATGGAATCTCTAGCGCCGCCTTTGGCGGCTGTGCTGGCAAGCGTTTTTTTGGCAGAGCAGCTGAGTTTACAGGCTTGGCTCGGCATCTTTTTGACGGTGGCGGGTGTGTCATGGGTGATTGCAGAGCGTGCCCCTGATCAGGTGCATCAGATGAAACCGCTAAGGGGCGTTGGCTTTGGACTGCTGGCAGCTTTGGGGCAGGCAAGTGGAGCCGTACTATCAAGGGCTGCTCTTGCTGAAACCAGCGTTAGTCCGTTATGGAGTACGCTCATTCGACTGCTGGCAGGGATGGCAGTGCTGTCTATCCTTATTCTCCAAAGACGAAGCGTTTGGGCAGGTTTCCAGGCTGTGCGATCGCCTCAGTTTTTGCGAATATTAATAGGTACATCCTTTGCAGGTACCTATCTGGCGATCTGGCTTCAGCAAACGGCGCTCAAATATACGGCAGCCGGAATTGCACAGGCGCTAACGGCAACCAGTCCGCTATTTATTATTCCCCTTGCGATCGCGTTGGGTGAACGGGTCAGTTGGCGATCGGTAGTGGGGATATTGATAGCAATATGCGGTATTTGGCTATTGCTGGATTTTGGCTAGTTCTTGTGCTGACCGGGCTTAGAACTTTCTTTAATCACGATCCACCGACCCGTAGCTGGATCGCGGTAACTGCTGAAAGGATTGGTTTTCAGAGGCTTGGTACAGGTCTTCATCATGGCTAAAGTCTTTCGCGGGTGGAAAGAGTGAGATGCACTTCAAGTTAAAACGGGCGATTTCCTATTAAAGTACCCAATTCTTTAACGAAGTGAACAGCGTATAATTAGCTGGATCATCGATCAGAATTTCCAGAATTTCCCAGAATTTTTACTGATCTAGCATAGCTGATTTAAAGCGGGATACATCGCCATGGCTTTAGATGCGATCGCCGACCAACTGGATAGATTTGCTGAATTTCAGTATTTTATTGAGGCGTCTGCTGTCACCGTTTCGGCTCTCTCAGGTATGATTGCTGCCCGCGAAAAACAGCTAGATATTGTTGGCACCTATTTCATTGCGTTCATCACTGCTTTTGGGGGTGGAACTCTCCGAGATGTTTTGCTGAATCGGCGACCCCTATTTTGGGTAAGCCATCAGGAGTATCCTATTCTTATTTTTATTCTGTCTATTCTGTTCCTCTACTATTCTCAGAGATTGACACCTGTAAAACCTTTGGCTAGAAAGTCGTTTAACTTGATAGATGCTTTGGGTCTTGCCTTGTTCAGCATATCGGGTACATCCTATGCAATAGCCGATCGCATTCCTCCTTTTATTGCCGTTCTCTTCGGCGTGATAACAGGCGTATTTGGTGGTGTTCTGCGCGATGTTACCTTAATCGAGATCCCAGTTATTTTTCGCCAATCCACCCTTTATGCAACCTGCTCGTTTCTGGGAGGCTGGACGTACTTGCTCTTTTTATCATTCAAACTTTCGCCCTCCTTTGCAGGTGCAGCAGGATTTACAGCAGTAGTTGTTTTAAGGATGCTTGCTTTGCACTATAATCTCAAACTTCCAGTTCTCTACTCCAAAGATGTGGTTGATCCATTCTCACGTCTTCCCAAAAAAGACCTCTAGAGCTTGAGATTATCTTCCAAATTCCTGAAGGTATAGCTGCCGCCAGTTTGCTTAAGGCATTTTTAGTGGGGCGCGAAGCGCCCCGCCAAAAATGTCCCCGTCCTAACCGCCCTAGCGGTTGCTATGCTTGCGCTGATGATGGTATGGCATTACGTAATTGAGTTAGGATGAGTTATTTTTTGAGAGCCGCGCTCCGCGCGGCTCTCAAAAAATAACTCATTGGATCTAAGGGCGTAGCGCTATATCAAGCAAATTAGCTGTCGTTTCACTCTCCATTAATCGATAGCTATAAAATTTGAGCAGCTACAGTACGACGGTTCTCAGTTGGGTAAAAATCGATCCTAATGCAGTAGGTGTTGGGAGGTGTGGCAAATGCCGATTGCTGCACCTCTCAAGACTCAGCGATTAACAGCACTCATAGCCTGAGCATGATAGCGATCGCCTGCGGCTATCCCTTTTGGAGCAGCGTCTTCAATCTGCCTCAATTCATCGGGTGTTAGTATCACCTCAGCCGCGCCGACATTTTCTTCTAGATATTTCCGGCGTTTTGTGCCAGGGATGGGAACAATATCGTTACCTTGAGCCAGCAACCACGCGAGGGCGAGCTGGCTGGGCGTTACACTTTTTTGAGTGGCGATCGTCTTCACTTTATCTACTAATTCCAGGTTTTTATAGAAATTCTCGCCCTGGAAGCGTGGCGACTGACGACGATAATCATCGGCAGCTAAATCTTCAGGCTTGGTAAACTCCCCCGATAGAAAGCCGCGACCGAGCGGGCTGTAAGGCACAAACCCAATTCCCAATTCGCGAATGGTCGGCAAGATTTCGTCTTCCGGATCACGACTCCAGAGCGAATATTCAGTCTGCAAGGCGCTAATGGGATGCACGGCATGTGCCCGTCGGATGGTTGCTGGAGCTGCTTCCGAAAGCCCCAGATAGCGAACTTTCCCCTGCTGCACCAGTTCCGCCATGGCGCCCATCGTGTCTTCAATCGGCACGTTGGGATCAACCCGATGCTGGTAGTAGAGGTCAATTACATCAACACCTAAACGCTTCAAAGAGGCATCACACGACTGACGCACATACTCTGGGCTACCATTAATCCCCTTCCAGCCACCGTCTTCGGTACGGACATTACCAAATTTCGTTGCCAGAATTACCCGATCGCGATGATCTTTAATTGCCTTACCAACCAGTACCTCATTCGTGAATGGCCCATACATATCGGCAGTATCTAAGAAGGTAATTCCCAGTTCCAAAGCGCGATGGAGCGTGGCGATCGACTCTTTCTCATTGCGTCCGGCATAGAACTCAGACATGCCCATGCAGCCCAGTCCCAGTTCAGAAACAACTAAACCTTGATTACCCAGTTTTCTCGTTTTCATGATGTTCTCCTGATAATTGTGTGCAAGATTATGTGCAATTCAACGTAACTGATTTATCTACCGCTCTTGCTCAGTTGGGCGAATCAGAATTTCGTTGACATTGACGTGAGAGGGCTGCGTGACGGCATAGACGATCGCTGCTGCAATGTCCTCGCTTTCCAAGTTTTTGACTGAGCCGTAAAAGTTCGCGGTCGTCTCTTTTGCTTTCGGGTCAGTGACATGCTGCGGCAGCTCGGTTGCCACCAGTCCCGGCTCAATAATCGTGACGCGAATGTTGTTTTGATAGACCTCTTTGCGCAAGGATTCAGAGAATGCTCCTACCGCCCATTTAGAGGCGTTATAGACTCCCGATCCTGCGTTAGCAACTCGTCCCGCCACCGATGAAATATTGACAATATGCCCGCTGCCCTGAGCTTTCATTAGCGGTAAAACTTTGTGCGTGGCATACATCAGTCCTAGAACATTGAGGTTGAGCATGCGTCGCCAGTCTTCAGTGTTGGCACCATCGATCATGCCGAGCAGCATCACGCCTGCATTGTTGACGAGAATATCAACCTTGCCAAACTTTGTCTGGGTTTGTTGCACGAGGTCACTGATCTGCGCCTCATCGGATACGTCAGCCGTAATAGACAAAACCTGCCCACCTTTCTCTGTAATCCGCTTCGCTAAATCATTCAGCCGATCGATTCGCCGTGCTGCAATCACAATCGCTGCGCCTTCTGCTGCCAAAGCGATCGCCGTTGCTTCTCCAATACCAGAGGAAGCTCCTGTGACGATCGCTACTTTTCCATTTAACTTACCTGTCATATTCTAAAGTCTCCTTAAAATCATGTATCTTTCTGGTATCGCGATCAGACTTCAATCATGCCGAGGCGCGTGACCGGAAGCATCCCACTCTTGGAAGACTTCCTTTGCAGCTGTAATACCATTCAGCGCTGCTGGAAATCCTGCGTAGACTGCCATTTGCAAAATAACCTCTACTACTTCCTCTTGAGTACAGCCCACGTTCAAAGCGCCATGGATGTGAACCTTAAGCTGTGGCTGAGCATTGCCCAACGCCGTTAGCGCTGCAACAGTGGCAATTTCGCGCGATTTCAAATCCAGTCCTGGGCGGGAGTAGATGTCGCCAAAGGCAAATTCAATGATGTATCGTCCAAGATCGGGAGCAATGTCTTTCAGGCTAGCAATTACCTTTTCTCCTGCGTCTCCGTCGATTTCGGTCAGCTTTTCCCAGCCACGTCTGTAGCGGCTAGGTTCAGACGTGGGTTGCTCAAATTTGGGTTGAAGGGTTGGCATAGGTTTCTCATTGCAACATTTACGTTAACGTTAGTTTTGCGCCAAAAAAATTGCTAATTTTTCGTTTGAGACTCAATCCATTGTTCAATGCGATCGATGTTTGCCTGTAATTCCGCTCGAAACTGCTCTAATCCTGCAAGCTTGTCTTCTGTTTCCTGAAGGTGTGATTTAAGAATTTCAACAATCTTTCGCTTGCCTTGCAACATTGTTAGGTCTTCAAAATAGAGAGGTGCGACGCTGGCAATTTCCTCTAGACTCAGCCCCAATTCCTTCAGGGCATTAATCTTTTGCAGTCTGGCTAATTCGACGTCCGTATAGTAACGAAAGCCCGCTCCTTCCCGCTCGTTTGGACTCAATAAGCCTAAGCTTTCGTAGTACCGAACAGTGCGGGGGGTCACGCCAGCCAGTTTCGCAAATTCTCCGATCCGCATTTGTTGGTTCACATTTGATTTATAGCGCAACTTTAACGTCAACGTCAAGTCTTACTCATGCTTGATGTTATCCAAACATGGCAATCTTTGCGATCGCTTTAGCCCAAGCTGCTTTCTCTCTAGCGATTGATGTTCTGGTGGCTCAATGCCTTCACCATCAAGTAGAGACGATCGCTTTGGATAGATATTTCTGGGGAGATTGACTGAAATAATGGCGAACACAGCAGAGAAACAGATGATAGGAAATATGTCTTCAGAAATGCAGTACCGGATTTTGGGCAATACGGGAGAGAAAGTTTCGGCGATCGGTTTAGGGGGCTGGCACTTGAGCCTAAAACATGTGGACGAGCCGCTAGCGATCCGGATTGTTCGGAGCGCGATCGATCGAGGCATTACTTTCATGGACAACTGCTGGGACTATAACAGCGGCGTTAGCGAGATGCGGATGGGTAAAGCTCTGCGCGATGGCTACCGCGACAAAGTATTCCTGATGACAAAAATTGATGGACGCTCCAAGAAAGAAGCCGCTAGACAGCTCGATGAATCGCTTCTCCGTTTGCAAGTCGATCACATCGACTTGGTTCAGCATCACGAGATCCTTCGATTTGAAGATCCCCATCGCGTTTTTGACGAAGAAGGGTCAAATGCAGCTCTGGTAGAGGCACAAAAAGCGGGCAAGCTCCGGTACATCGGTTTTACCGGGCACAAAGATCCACAGATTCATTTGCATATGCTGGAAGTTGCTGCCAATCATGGCTTTCAGTTTGCTACGGCTCAAATGCCGCTGAATGTGATGGATGCTCACTACCGTAGCTTTGCCAAACTGGTGGTGCCAGAATTGGTCAAGCAGAACATCGGGATTCTGGGCATGAAAAGTATGGCAAACGGTATTCTGCTGAAGTCTGGCACCGTTACGCCGATCGAGTGCTTACACTATGCCCTGAATTTGCCTACGTCAGTCGTGATTACAGGGATAGACAGTATGGAAATCCTGGATCAGGCATTTGAAGCCGTGCGAACATTTCAGCCTATGGATGATCAACAGGTGCGATCGCTCCTAGCAAAAACGGCATCAGCAGGGGCAAGAGGAGAGTTTGAACCGTTCAAGACCTCATCAATTTTTGATGGTACGGCTCAGAATCCAGACTGGCTGGGAGAAGAGCCACAGCGTATTCAGCAATTAATGTCAGCTTAGTTTGAAAAGCTTAGTTTAGAAAAGAGATTATGGCAAACTGAAAGCTGTGGGTAACCTGAAATATTTTTTGGAAGTGCCGCGCGGCACTTCCAAAAAATATTGGGTTCTACCTAATCCACAATTCTAAGTTTTGTCAGTCAATAAACTTTGCCAGCCAATAAATTTTGCCAGCCAATGAGTAGTCATCTTAGATTGTCAGGAATTAAAACCTGATCAACAGCATGAATTACGCCGTTAGTCGCTTCGATGTCTGCCTCAACTATTCTTGCCTCGTTGACATAGAGACGACCTCTACGCTTGGTGATTTTGACCTCGCTCCGTTCTAATGTTCTTACAGAAGCGGGTGGGTTGATTTGACCAGACGTTAGCGGGTTAGCTGAAGAAATGACATGGTATGCCAACACCTTAGACATCAGAGTCCGATCGTCAGACAGTTTTTTCATCACATCAGGAGGAATGGCAGCAAAGGCTGCATCTGTGGGTGCAAAAATTGTGAATCGCCCATAGCCTCTCAGATCTTCTGTCATTCCCAATTCATCTAGAAGCTGGAGGAGGGTTTGGAAAGAACCCTTAGCTGCTGCTGTGTCAATAATGTCCTGTCTCTGGGCTTGAGCGATGGTTAGTCCCGCCTGATGTAGCACTGAGGGCATGAATGAAAGCGAGGCAGAGGTGAGGCGATCGGATTGATGCACTGAAGATTGATGCACTGAATAGGAGTTTGCAAAACCCGGAGCCGCTAGAATTAACCCTACTCCAACCCATCCTGTCATACTAAGCCGTTGAAGCAGTCTTAAAGAAGGGAGTGTTGCCATAACTTTAGAAAATATTTCAATGTGAGGATCTCTTCTATCAGTACCGCAATGGAGTCGAAAAGGCAAATTGATTGGTATCGAAAGGCGAACGATTCAAATTTATTCATAATTTAGCGATCGGGATAAAAAGGGGGGCATTGCTCACACACTGTATATCGCCGATATGCATATCAGCGATCTGCATATCGGCGATCTGTACATTGGCGATATGCAGATCCATAACAGGACAATCTGCTTGAGTTGTGGCAAAATTAAGCCGAGTCAGGTTGTTGAGCTGAGCAAAAGTTTTACTGCCTGGAGAGATTACCGACATAAGGAGCTGTTTTTTGATGCTATCGACAGAACCTATTTCCAGATCTGCGCTGATTACAATCAATGGCGAACCTGCCGTGCCAATTGCACAAATGCCAGACAGCTGGCGACAGATTGCAGCGGGCACCTGGATGACTGAGCCGCGCGTGTATACGGCAATGGCACAGGTATTTCTGGCTAAAAATCAAGGCGGACACATTCTATTTCTAGAGCGTCCCGAAGCTCAGCACCTTAAGTCTGCTTACTGCGAAGGAAATGGACAATTGGCTTGGGAAGCCGTGACTCACTACGGTGAAATGTTCTTGCCTGAGAGCTATCCAAACCTGCAACAGATTCGGAATCAGCCGCAGGCAGAGTTTCAGCAGAGCAATCGTGTGGCACTGCTCAACATTGTTAGCGATTTATTTGATGAACTCGGCTACGACGTGCCTGCCACCTTCTACTGGACATTTCTACATCCTTTACAGCGATCGGATCTATTTGAAGTTCGTTCTTTCCGCTTTAGTGAGCAGGACTTGGCGATCGCCCGTCGGTTTGATGCCATCTTACACGGGGGATATGTTTCCATGCTGCGGCGGCTCATTGACAGCATCTCTAGCCGTCACGGATATTTTATGGAGCATGGCTGTGGTTGCGATAGCCATCTGGCAAAACTCCAGCCCTCTGACTCTCAATTTAACTACGCTATTCCAGCCGAGGCTCGTCGTAAAACCCTACGGGCTTTCTTCTGGAGCATTATGGAGGAGTATATGCTGTTTGAACAGCGATCGGCAACACGATTGGTGTACGCAGATGATCTAGAGTTTTAGAGCCACCCTAAGAGTTATTAATTTCTTAAGAAGTGTCGCTGGGTCACTTCTTAAGAAATTTTCAGAGCTGAAATAAATTCAGAAGGATCGACATCGCCTGCATTTTTATAGATTTGCCAAGAGCTACCATCCCGATGCAGCAAAGATCCTTGTTTGGACACACAAATTGCGACTGAAGCATCCACATTGGGACCTCGAAATAGCGTTGCGGCATCTGCCCTATTTCCACCTAGCCCATATTGATCGCAGGTAATGGTTTCCTCGATCGCAATGAAGGTTTTTCCATGGACTTTACAGTATTGCTGAATGGCAAAAAGTCTGCTCCTAATTTCATCTAAACATTTGCTAGGAGACAAATTTTTTGCATTCTGGAGCGTTTCATTAATTTTCTGCCGCAATTCTCTTTTAATCTGCTCCCGCTGATTCTCAAGTGTCTCTTCAGTCTGGAGATTTTTCTGTTTCAGTAAGGTCATATAACGGCTCCTAAATGAAAAGATTAAGGGCTAACAATGACAGGAAACGTAAGTTCAAAGGGGTGAAAGCTTTCGTCCTTCGATCGTCCTGACAAAACGACTGTATAGGTGCCAGGATTTGGAAAATTCATAGTCGTGCTGATTGCCTGATGCGTTTCCACTAGCACCGTAGAAAGAGGTAAACTCTGAGCGATTACCTGATGACTTGAGTTGTATACTGCAACTTGACAAGCACAATTTCCGGCAGGAATTAAGCTTCCCCCGCGCTGAGTCAGCACAAACCAAGTAGGGCTTGATTGCTTAGCACGGGGCATATCATGCGGCTCTAGGTGCATGGAGGCTCCGACCGTGCTAGCCATCTGTCGATAGGCGATCGAGGGTAGGGCGCCCACCAGCGGAGTTACTGAAATTCCGAGAACAGATAAAATGAAAATCGGCAAAATTCTGTGCATAGAAAGCTCTAGACTTATGGTTTGGGAAACCGCCTGATAGATTCAAATCCTAGGAAGGATTGTTGCCACACTCTTGCGCGGCAACAACTTAGCATGATTTGACAAAAAACTTAGTAACTCGCTCAATCCATCACACTGCACTACATTTTTGTTAGAGCGATGAGTCTCTATGGCGATGAGTTCAAGATTATGAATGTTAAGACTATTGATTAGGAGAAGCTCTGGGATAAGAGCGAACTGATCTTGCACGCCCGGAGAAGCCAGGTTTACTCTAGCAGGTACCTGCATCCGCTAATATAGCAACTTCGATCGCCTGCAACAAGAGCAAATTTAGCCTTTCACCCACAGCTTAACCGAATTCAATCTAATTGGAACACTATCTTTCTCAAATCACTCTAATTATTTCTAAAGCTGAACGCCAGAATTTAATTAGAACCATCTCTTGTTCTAATTAAAATAAGCTGCTAGAATCTCAGTGAGGCGAAAAACCCTGCCATTGACATTCAATTTCAGATTCCAAACGCTCTATCTATCGCGATCGGGTCTTTTTCACTGCACTTTACTGAGAAAGTTAAGTGCTGAGAGCATCTTGAGCGGATGTCTAGAGCCTAGATCGGGTCTAGAGCGTTTTAACACCATCGGGCGATCGCTACATTCTAATCAACTCATCCTGTAAGTTCACATCAGGTAATAATCATGCATCAATATCTTCCCTTGCTTGTGTCTATGGTGCTGGTTCCAGCTAGCGTCCTTATAGACACCTCAGACATGATTTCGCATCAAGACCTAGCTGTAGGAGATCTTCAGGCAACAGTTCATCTTCAGCCGGATGATTCTCCCTATGCTGGACAGCCCAGCCCTACTTGGATTCGTTTGATCCGCTCGGACGGCGAAACTGTTCCCTTAACAGACTGCAACTGTAACTTAGTCGTCTATGATTCCCAAGATCGAGCGATCGCTCGTCCCCAACTAGCTGAAACTCCGGCCGAAGGGCATGAACAGCCTATTGGCACGAGCATTACGTTTCCTACACCAGGAAGCTATCGGCTCGTGTTTGCAGGACAGTCTAGAAGCGAGGCATTCAGGCCCTTTGAGCTAGAAATTCCTGTGACCGTTCGTCCCTAACCTGAATCAAAGGAAACCACGATGACTAAGCTGCGTTACCAGCCCTCATTACAGAACCGAGGACTAACGATCGCCACAGATGTGCTTGTTCATAACGGCTTTAGCAGGCGCAATGTTCGCCGTTTGCCAAGTTCATTGCTGGATATCTAAATCTTGATTAGGCTATCAGACTTTAAAAGCTTCGGCTTGAATCTTTCAAAAAGCAAGAGGTAAATTATGCGGCAAATTAGCTTAGGTTTGACGGTGGCAATTACTAGCGCCCTGCTGGGTTCGTGGGCATATGCTACCGAGTTTTCACTGCCCCATATTCCTGAATTTGACCTGACGGACAGCGACAAAAATTTGTCTAATCCTCACCCTTCCGATTCTTCTGCCTCCAGCTATCAAACTGCTGCTAACACTTTAAGCGGTTCTGTTGTGAGCGATCGCCTTACAGAAGGAGAGAGCTTATATTACTTCACGGTAGTTATGCCAGAGCATTCACAGCAATTCTCAAAGCTATCGTTTAGTGATCTTAATCAAGATGCCTCTACGATTCCAATGAGATTTGATTTGATCAATGCTCAAGCTTTTGCTGGAACCCCTGAAGCAATCGGTCAAGCGATCGCTACTGAGGCGTGGATGGACGAAACCGGAACCTTTTGGATTGAATTTGATCCATCTGTGGCATCAGGCACAATGCTAACCGTTGCCCTAAAGGCACCAAAGCCAACGGCTGGAAAAACCTATGAGTATGGAATTGCAGCTTACACAGCTACAAAAACTCCTACAGCTATATTCGTAGGAAACAGAACTCTGACCACTGATTAATACTCTCAGTCGATCGCAAAGCTTACACTCGATCCCCCCAACTCCTTAAAAAGGGGGCTTCAGAACTCAAAGTCCCCCTTTTTTCTCGCGCAGCGGCGCGATAGCGCGGGAATTCAGGGGGATCAGACACGAGTATTTCTAGCGTGAGCATTGGTTTGCGATCGACTGACTCTGTTTGAAACCTCGACAGGGTTCTGATACAGCATGAGGTATGGTATCAGAACCTTGCTGGAGGTTTCACGGTCTTCTTAGGAGTAAAGCTATTTATTCAGCAATAAGTCGATCGGCAGCGATCAGACTATTTGCGAAAAGTGATTTGATTCCTTTTGATTTCCTTTGGGCACTGTAGAGGTACAAAAGCCTGCCGCACTCGATCGCCCCATTTAGATCGAAGCAGGTGCCTCTACTGCGTTCATTGGAGCCAAATCATGACTGTTTGCCCGTCTCGTTTCCTGGCTACGCCGCGCCAATGGCTAACGATTGCCGACCTGTTGACGCATCGCGCCATGACCCAGCCCGATCAGACTGTCTATGTTTTGCTGGGAGACGGGGAGCAGGAGTCCGATCGCCTGACCTACCAATCTTTGGCGCAGAAGGCTCAGGCAATTGCGGCGAGGTTGCAGACTTTTGCTAAACCAGGCGATCGTGCTCTGCTGCTCTATCCCCCTGGGCTAGACTACATTGCGGCATTCTTTGGCTGTCTTTATGCGGGAGTGGTGGCTGTCCCGGCTTATCCGCCTAGGGCAAATCGCTCTGCCGAGCGAGTCCAGGCGATCGCCCAAGATGCTCAAGCAACCGTTGCTCTGACGACGGTGGGCATTGCGGCAAATGCCACCTGGCTCAAGGAAACGCCAGATTTGGCTGCCCTGCTCTGGCTGACGACGAATGATTGCGATATTTCTGCGGGGCAAATATCTGTTGAAGATAGACGATCCCTCATCCTCGACAGCAACACGCTGGCGTTTTTGCAGTACACCTCCGGCTCGACGGGTACCCCCAAGGGCGTGATGGTGAGCCATGGGAATTTGCTACATAACCTGGAGTTAATTTGCACCTGCTTTGGCAACACGGCCCAGAGTCGAGGCGTAACCTGGCTGCCGCCTTATCATGACATGGGGCTGGTGGGAGGAATTCTTCAGCCGCTCTACGTTGGCGCTTCTACGGTGCTGATGTCCCCCATGGATTTTTTGCGAAAACCGATTAACTGGCTCAGGGCAGTCTCTCACTATCAAGCAACGACCAGCGGCGGCCCTAATTTTGCGTACGATCTGTGTGTACAAAAGATTACGCCAGAACAGCGATCGACGCTTGATTTAAGCCATTGGGAGGTGGCGTTCAACGGAGCGGAACCCGTTCGGGCAGCAGTTTTAGAGCGGTTTGCCGAAGCCTTTGCGGTCTGTGGCTTTCGGCAAGAGGCGTTTTATCCCTGCTATGGGATGGCGGAAACCACGCTGCTGGTTTCAGGAGGTCAAAAGTCTCAGATGCCCGTGATTAAGACGGTGAGCGCGGCGGCGCTATCGCAAAACCAGGTGGTTGCCTCCAACTCAGAGGAAGAGGGGCGATCGCTCGTGGGCTGTGGTCAGGCGGCGCAGAGAGTGGCGATCGTTAATCCAGAGAGTCAAGTTGTCTGTGCTGCTGGACAGGTCGGCGAAATTTGGGTGGCGCAAAATCCTAGCTTGGCGCAAGGCTATTGGCAACAGCCAGAACAAACTCGTCAGATATTCTATGCCGTGACAGCACCCGAAGAGAATCCTGAGGCAACCTCCTATCTGCGAACAGGCGATCTGGGATTTGTCGAGGACGGAGAACTTTTTGTCACCGGACGGCTAAAGGATGTCATTATCGTCCGGGGACAGAATCATTACCCGCAAGATATTGAGTTGACTGTGGAACAGAGCCATGGGTCGCTGCGTAAACCGGGCTGCTGTGCAGCATTTGCGATCGAGGTAGAAGGCGAAGAACGCCTAGTCATTGTGGCAGAGGTAGAGCGACGATACCAAGAGCGCCGTCGGGTGGCAATATCCGCGATCGAGCGATCGGGGGATAGCGTTAACCTGACCGATCGCCGTCAGACTTCTCCAGACGCAGACGGCACGACGCACCAATCTCTCGATGTAGAGCAGGTAGTTAGCCAGATTCGGCAGGCTGTGGCGATCGAGCATGGTTTGCAGGTGCATGGGGTTGTGCTGCTGTCGGCGGGCAGCATTCCCAAGACCTCCAGCGGCAAAATTCAGCGCTATGCTTGCCGCAGCGGATTTTTGAGGGGCAGCTTGGATGTGGTGGCTTCCAGGGAGACAGCCATCCCGGTTCAACAAGTTGCCCAGAAGCTAGAAGTCTTTGAAAACCTGCAAGTCTCTGAGAAACTGGAAGCCTCTGAGAAGTTAAATGACCCTACGCAGTCCCAAGCAGATGATTTAATTCAGTGGCTACGGAATTACGGGGGCGATCGCATCAACTCTTTCTTGATTGACGAGCGGCGCTGTATCCCACCTCATATTGTGCTGGATTTTGGCAACCGGGGGCTGCTGGGAATGCAGGTGCCACAATCCTATGGTGGCATTGCGTTGAGCCATCGCAGCACGCTGCGGATTTTGCAGCAGTTGGGGGCGATCGACTCGACGCTGGCGCTATTTGTTGGCTTAAATAATGTATTGGGGATTCGCCCGATTCTCAACTATGGCTCTGAAGCAATCCGGGAAGAGTTTTTGCCGAAGCTGGCAACAGGACGGGAACTGGCGGCTTTTGCCCTAACGGAGCCAGGAGCCGGGTCTAACCCTCAGGCACTTTCCACACAAGCTGTTGCGGCAGATGGGACAGGCAGCGGGCTACAGCTCTACGGCACCAAAATTTGGAGTGGCTCGGCAGCCTGGGCAGGCGTGATTAATGTGTTTGCTCAACATCTGGATGCCAACGGCAAATCCAGAGGAGTCAGCGCTTTTGCAGTGCGGCAGGGTAGCCCAGGACTGCGGCAGGGTGCCGAGGCGCTGACGATGGGAATGCGCGGCATGGTGCAGAATACGGTGTATCTAGAAGGTGTGCCCGTTGCGTCTGAGCAGATTTTGGGAGAGCCGGGGAATGGTATGGAGGTCGCCCAAGATGCCATGATGTACGGCAGGCTAAGCATTGCGGCGGCTTGTGTCGGCGGTATGAAGCGCTGCGCTCAGCTCATGGTGCGCTATGCCGATCGCCGGATGGTTTCAACAGGGCGGCTATTGAGTAATCCGGTGACGCTGGTGCGGCTGAATGACCTGACGGCAGCCATCGCCACAACAGAAACGCTGGTCAATCAGGTGGCAGAATGGCTCGATCGCGGCGTTATAGTGCCGATCGAAGTCTACACCGCCTGCAAAATTGCGGCTCCGGAGTTTTTCTGGCAAGCCGCTGATAATCTAGTGCAGCTTTTGGGCGGACGGGGCTATATTGAGACGAATATTGCGCCGCAGCTCCTGCGAGATGCCCGAATTCTGCGAATTTTTGAAGGGCCGACTGAAACGCTGAATATGTTCCTGGGATCGCGAGTGGTGCATCAGGGGCAGGGGCTAACTCAGTTCCTGTCGCACAATTTGGGGGCAGCAGATTTGGCGCAGCGCCTTCAGACGATCGCTCAACAGATTCAGCAGCGTGAGGAAACTTGCGGAGAGCGGTTTGGCGATCGCACCACTGCCCAGCGCTGGGCATATGTTTTGATTGGAGAGATTACGACTCAGGTGATTTTGCTGGCATCGGTGCGCTGGGCGTTTGCTCAATCCCGCATTGGATCTGGCGACTCGCTAGGACGAGCGGTAGCATGGGCACAAATCCAGCTAGAGCAGCAGATTGAGCGGGCGGGGCAAATGCCGACAGCGGTGTTTATTGCAGCAGAGCCGTTGAAGCAGACGATCGCTGACTATGGACAGGCGATCGGCGAGGTAGAGCAAACCTTGGCCGATGAAAACCGTGAGCTGGACGAATTGCTGCGCCATATCCCCTGCAAACCTGTCGCGCCTGAACCCATTACATCCCAATCTCAGGCTTCTGATACATCCCAGGCATCTACTAAAACCCAAGAGGCTCTGCAAAACTGGATTATGCAATGGCTGGAGCGCAAGGTCAATATTGCCGTGAGCGAACCCAGTCGATCATTTGCCGAGTATGGCTTAGATTCTGTCACGGCGGTTGAGTTTGCCCATGAGCTTCAGCAGATGACAGCGCCGCTGGAGGTAGAGGCAAATTTGATTTGGCATTTCCCAACGATCGCCGCGCTCTCAACCCATTTGGCAACAGAATTACAAGCGCTAAACCTCCCTTCATCCGATCGTGTAGTTGAAAGGGCGATCGATCTCCATCAAGAGGCAGTTCTGGATATCGAAATTGCTGCCAGCATTGCCGCAAAGCGAGGACAGCTTAATCCTGTAGCGCATCCCAAAGCTATCTTCCTGACCGGATCTACAGGATTTCTGGGCGCATTTCTCCTAGCAGATTTACTGCGCCAAACTCAGGCAACTTGCTATTGCCTGGTGCGTGCTGCCGACATTATTCAAGGAATAGCCCGAATTCAACAAAATCTCGGTAACTATGGTCTGTGGGACGAGAAATTTCAAACCCGAATTGTGCCCATACTAGGAGACTTGGCGCGTCCTCAGTTCGGACTTTGTGATGCCGCCTTCCAGGACTTAGCATTACAAATTGATGTGATTTACCACAGTGCAGCTTTGCTCAACTGGGTATACCCTTATGCAGGACTAAAGACGAGTAACGTTTTGGGTACTCAAGAAGTAATACGTCTTGCCAGTCAGCATACTTTGAAGCCGCTACACTATGTTTCTACCGTGACGGTATTTGAGTCTACCGCCTATGCAGGTCAGCAGGTGATGGAATCCGATCCGGTTGATCACAGTGAAGGGATTTACATGGGCTATTCCCAGAGTAAATGGGTTGCCGAAAAGCTGGTGACGATCGCTCGCGATCAGGGTTTGCCCGTAACGATCTATCGTCCGCCGCTGATTTCGGGAGATAGCCAGACAGGAGCCTGGAATAGTGATGACTTCACCTGTCTCATGATCCGGGGCTGTATTCAGCTCGGCAGTATGCCTGATTTGGACTACCGGATGGACATTGCCCCCGTCAACTATGTGAGTCAGGCGATCGCTCACTTGTCCCAACAGCCGGAATCTTTGGGCAAAGCCTTCCATCTCAACAATCCTCAGCCCTTGCACTGGCGACAATTTGCAGACTGGCTGCAAGACAAAGGCTACACCATGCAAATCTGCTCCTATCAGGACTGGCTTGAGCGGCTGCGGGTACAGACCGAGGATAATCCCTTAGCGCCGCTGCTGCCCTTTTTCCTCAAGCGCTGGTCAACAGAGCAACTCACCATTCCCCAACTTTATCAGCAAGATCAGAAGCCCCAAATTGACTGTAGGGCAACGCTGCAAGCGCTGGAAGAAACGGCGATCGCCTGTGCCCCAGTTGACAGCGCTTTGCTCAGCACCTACTTTGCCTATCTCATACAAACAGGGGCTTTAATGCAATCCGAAGTATAGTTAATTTTCTGCCCACTCTATAAAATCATTCTCCCTTGAGGTTTATGGCAACCGCCAAGGCGGTTAGAACGGGAACATTTAGGGTGGGGCGCTTCGTGCCCCACCCTAAATGTCTTAAGCAAACGGGTGACCGCTATACCTGAAAATTGTTTTCAGATGTTGCATCAAGGCGATCGATCGCCTTGAGATACCAAAATACGACCAGTATCGGTAAGAGATACTTGTCCCATGGGTAAGCTCTCAGCATAATGCCACAGTTCATTAACAGTATCCAAAAGGCAAGATTAGGACGGTAGGCAAAGCGAATTACAGCAATGAGGGCTAGAGCATACAATAGGCACAGTCTAGGAAATTCTACTAACAATAGTTCTAGTCCTCGACTCAGCAACCCGTGAGTATCCAAGGGGGGAAACAGGATGAAGAGAATGATTAAGATAAATGCTAAAAAACAATTTTTTTGGGTGATGAGCTTTTGAACATTCATTTTTCGGCTGAAGAGTAGCCACTCTAACCCTACGAAGTAAAAACCAAGACAGGAGAGAAAGTAGAGGCTACCGCTCAAATCGACTGCCCACGAGCTTTTTTGAATGCCAGGTACTTGAATACTCTCATTTGTGAATGCAGATTGGGGAGCCAGGCCCCCAAAGAGCAAAATCCAACCCAAGATTGAACTTGCGGCAAGCAGTGGAGCGATCCAACTGCGCTCTAACTTGAATCCGCTTCTATGAACTGAGATGAATTCGTGAACAGCAATCGCCAATGGAAATGCCAGCATATACTGACGAGAGGCAATGGCCAAAACAAAAGCAAAACTACTCAGCCAATGGCGCTGCTGCTGATAAAACCAAAAACCAATGAACACAAAAAATGCGCCCATGATATCTGTGTAGAAATAGCCACTTGACCATAGATAGTAAGGAAATAGGAACAGTCCGCCCAATGCCAATAGTGCAGCATAATTACGACTCAGGGCAGCCTGACCAATGAGATAGGTCATGATCAGGGACAGCCCTAAATTCAAAAATCTGCCAGCAAAAATACCGCCCTTGAACACAAACTCAAGAATGCCAAAAATAATAAAGGGCAGGGGAGTATTTAACTCACCATAACTTTTCAATAGCTCCAAACTGGGAATGAGCTGCTGACTAAACCGTAGCGTGGTCTCCCAAAAATGGCTCTCATCCCAGACTGGAGGAAATTGTAGGTAATCTAAAGAAACAAAGAGAGCTAGGTAGAGTAGCCCGATCGCTACTGTGAAAATTGTTTGGGATTTTGAATTTGGAGAGTCCCTTAATTTCATGGTTCCATGTGGTGATAACGACCGAACGCGCTCAGTAAATTTCCATCTTGGCACTGCTGATCTTAAGGTGATTTTTGTGAGAGGGTCGCGGAGTGTTCCCGATCGCAAAATATCTCCTGATTAAGCGATGCTTTTTACTCCTACTACTAAAAGGAGGGTCTCACAGATTTGAGAACTGACTTTATTAAATCTTTATTTCTCAGCTAGAAATTACCGTAGCCTGTGAAGTTTGTGTAAGCTTCAACGTTTTCCTCTGGGTAGTTCAAAAATGCTTTGGAAAGTGAAGAGAGGATAAATTCTCGCATCACAGATCAGGGTTACCGATTTTGAGGCAGTCAGAGGGTTAAATAAGCGGAGAAATCAGCGATATGTCATCTTTACGATTGCCAAACGTGTCTGTTGTGGTACCCGTTCATAACGGAGGTGAAAGTTTTCGTAAATGCTTATCTAGCTTAATCAGTTTTGCGTCTCAAGCAGAGATAATTGTCGTTGCCGATGGTGATACCGATCAGTCTTATCGTTTAGCTGAAGAAGCTGGATTTAGAGTGCTGCGAATTCCAGTTTCTGGAGGACCAGCAAAAGCTCGAAACTTAGGAGCTAAGTCTGCTCAAGGCGACATTCTCTTTTTTGTAGATGCAGATGTGACGATCGCCTCTGACACCCTCGAACAGGTCGTCGCGTTGTTTCACAATAAGCCAGATTTAGCGGCAGCCATTGGTTCTTACGACGATATGCCCGGTGCGCCAAACTTTTTGTCGCAGTACAAAAATCTATTTCACCACTACACTCATCAAACTGGAGCAACGGAAGCCTCTACTTTCTGGGGAGCTTGCGGCGCAATTCGACGCGATATTTTTCTGAAGCTGGGTGGATTTAATGAAAACTATCGTTATCCTTCAGTTGAAGATATTGAGTTAGGCTATCGTTTAAAGCAGGCGGGCTATCGTATTGAGCTGTGCAAAACCCTTCAGGTTAAACATCTCAAATGTTGGAAGCCAGTCAATCTGCTGAGAGCCGAGTTTTTCTACCGTGCATTGCCCTGGACTGAGCTGATTTGGCGCAATCGCCAATTTGTTAACGACCTTAATCTTAAGACCTCTAGCCGCGCTAGTCTGCTGCTCGCCTACGGCTTTTTAGCAGCGCTTCTAGGAACATTCTTCTGGACTGGCGCAGTTGCGATCGCTTTTCTCTTAGCTCTAATTTTTTTATCCATTAACTTTCCCGTTTATCGATTTTTTCAGCAGAAACGGGGTTTGTGGTTCGCCTATCGAACCATCTTTTGGCACTGGCTTTATTTTCTCTACGGCGGTTTAGCATTTGCAATTGGGACAGTCCGCTATTACTGGTTTAGTCGGCATTCAACCCTGAAACCCAAGCTATTAGAAATTTCAGAGTCTTGAAATTTACGCCATTCTGAACCAATCTATCGAGGCAATTGAATGACACGTTATCCTATTGCAATCATCGGTGCAGGTCCGGCTGGACTCACCGCAGGCTATGAGCTTGTAAAACGCGGAATTCAGCCAATTGTACTGGAGAAAGCTGATTTAGTAGGTGGCATCTCCCGAACCGAGATGTATAAAGGCTATCGATTTGATATTGGGGGACATCGCTTTTTTACCAAGGTGCCGCAGGTTGAGCAATTTTGGCATGAAATTCTCGATAAAGAGTTTATTCAAGTGCCTCGTTTGTCGCGCATTTATTATCAGGGAAAGTTCTATGACTATCCGCTTTCACTGTTCAATACGCTGTCAAACTTGGGAGTCTTTAACAGCTTTCTGATTTTGATGAGTTACTTCCAAGCGAAACTCAAAGACAGGCTGAAAATGACTCCTGAGCCAGAAACCTTTGAAGAGTGGGTGGTCAATCGCTTTGGCGATCGCCTCTATCGCACCTTCTTTAAAACCTACACTGAGAAAGTTTGGGGAATTCCCTGTAACCAAATTCGGGCAGACTGGGCGGCACAGCGTATTCAAGGTATGTCCCTCAAGCGCGCCGTGACCAATGCTTTGTTTGGTAGCCAGAATACAAAGAGCCTGATCAAGAAATTCGATTATCCGATTCTAGGGCCAGGAATGATGTGGGAGCGTGCTCAAGAACTGATTGAGGAGAAAGGTGGCACAGTTCAGCTCAATACGGCAGTGACTCGAATTGAGCGATCGGGTAAGCATATCAAGAGCATTACGATCGAGCAGAATGGGGAAATCCAGAAGATTGAAGCCGATCAATTTATCTCCACCATGCCCGTAACAGCGTTGTTACATCGCCTCGATCCGCTGCCGCCGCCTGAAGTTTTAGCAGCAGCAAACGGCTTGAAATACCGCGACTTTCTGATCGTCTCGCTGATTGTGAACCAGGATAATTTATTTCCTGACAACTGGATCTACATTCACAGTCCAGAGTTTAAGGTGGGTCGAATTCAGAACTTCAAAAACTGGAGCGCAGCAATGGTTCCTGAAGCTGGAAAAACCTGTTTGGGAATGGAATATTTTTGCAGCGAGGGAGATGATTTGTGGCAGCGATCGGACGAAGACTTAATTAAGCTGGCAACCCAAGAAGCGATCGCGCTGAATATCGGCGTTCAACCAGGTGATGTTGAAGATGGCACTGTCATTCGGCAATACAAAGCCTACCCAGTTTATGACGGTGAGTATCGTCAGCATTTGCAGGTGATTCAGGACTATCTAGAAACCTTTGAAAACCTGCAAACCGTGGGTAGAAATGGAATGCATCGCTATAACAATCAAGATCACTCCATGCTGACGGCGATGCTTGCGGTGCAGAATATTTTGGGTGAGAAACATGACTTGTGGAATGTGAATGTTGAGCGTTCCTATCACGAGGAGTTTACAAAAGAACAGTGGACAACTTCTAAGCACAAACTCGTTACAGACAAATTGAAGCTTGAAGAATCAACAGTTGTGTGAGATGAGCCGTTTCTCTTGTCACTTGGAGGTTTGACATCAATGACTGAAGTAACGATCGTAGTTGTTCCGCGCGAACGATTTAGCTATACCCGTGAATCTCTTGAAAGTATCTATAAACATACATCAATGCCGCACAAGCTAGTGTATGTAGATGGGAATTCTCCACCGCAGGTACAGGAGTACCTGAAAGTACAAGCTCAAGAGAAAGAATTTAAGCTAATTCGCACCCACTACTATCTCTCTCCTAACCGTGCCCGGAACTTAGCTTTGGTAGAAGTTGACACAAAATATGTCGTGTTTCTGGACAATGATGTTGTTGTTACTCCAGGCTGGCTCGAAGCTTTGGTGAATTGCGCAGATGAAACTGGAGCAACAGTGGTTGGACCGCTAATGTGTCAGTATTTGCCGCTCCATGAAGACATCCACTTTGCGGGCGGTGAGTCTCGCGTGATTCGTGATGCTAGAGGCAGAAATCGACTGCGTGAAAAAATGTATCGACAGGGTCAGTCGGTGGCGAAAGTGCGATCGCAGCTTCAGCGCAGCCAAACTGAACTGTGTGAATTCCACTGCGCCTTGGTTCGCACAGAAATCTTCGATCGCATCGGCAAATTTGATGAAGCCATGCTCAACACAAAAGAGCATGTTGACTTCTGTATGGCTGTGGCTCAAGCAGGTGGCAGTGTCTACTTTGAGCCAGAGTGTCTTGCCACATACGTTCCCTCGTCGCCGCTAGCCTTGAGCGACTGGCACTTCTATATGCTGCGCTGGAGCGATGCTTGGGAGCTAGGAAGCCTGAGTCGCTTGCGGCAGAAGTGGAATTTGGCAGAAGACAGCTACTTTAAACAGAAATATAAGGCGCTGGGCTGGCGACGGCGAAAGACGATTCTGATGCCGATTGTCCATCGTCTTACCTTTGGCATTCGCAGCCGCAAGCTGGAAAAAATCTTGATGTATGGCTTGCTTGCCCCGATCGAAAAGCGCCTGAATCGCTACCTCACCGATCGCTACGCTCAACAGCACTTCGCCTTGGCTCCCTCACCAGACCCCTTACCGCTCACTCAAGAGAAGCATGAAAATTCTGCTCCTGCATGATTACGGCACGGCAACGGGTGGAGCCGAACTGCAAATGCTTTCACTGCGGCAGGGCTTGCGCGATCGGGGTCATCAGGTGTGTCTGCTGACGAGTCGGGCGCAGACGGTTAGCAGTCCACTGCTGTCCGACTCCCTCTGCTTTGGAACAACCAGCAAGCTGCAAGTGCTGTCACAAGTCGCGAATCCTTCAGCCTACTGGGTGCTACGGCAGGTGCTGCGGAACTTTCAGCCAGACGTTGTGCATGTCCGCATGTTCATGTGGCAATTATCACCTTTGATTCTGCCACTTCTACGCGATTTGCCTTGCCTATACCAAACGGCAGTTTATAAAGCTATCTGTCCGCTTGGTACAAAAGTGCTGCCCAACGGGGATTCCTGCGAATTTGCGGCGGGTTTAGCTTGCTTACAATCGGGTTGCCTAACCCCGCAGTCTTGGGCGATGCTAATGCTGCAACGGCAGCTTTGGTTACGTTGGCGATCGGCGTTCGATCGGGTTGTTGCCCTCAGTCATGGAATGAAGGTCAAACTTGAAGCCGAAGGCATCTCTCCGGTTGAAGTTGTTCACAATGGCGTGCCTGAACGCCCTATGCGTCCTGCCTTGCAAAACCCGCCCACCGTTGTTTTTGCGGGACGACTCGTACCTGAAAAAGGAGTTGAAGTTCTGCTGCGGGCGTTTGCACAAGTTCTGCCACAAGTTCCTCAAGCGCGGCTACTGATTGCTGGACAAGGCAGCGAGGTAAGCTTTCTGCAAACCTTGGCGGTAGAACTGGGTATTAGCAATGCCGTAACTTGGCTCGGACATTTGCCCTTCGCCGAGATGGAACAGCAGTTTGAAGCCGCTTGGGTACAGGCCGTTCCGTCACAGTGGGAAGAACCCTTTGGCAATGTATCGACCGAGGCAATGATGCGTGGCACGGCAGTGATTGCCAGTGCGGTAGGGGGGCAGCCAGAAATCGTGCAAGATGGCACCACTGGATTTTTGGTTCCACCTGGAGAGGTGGAGGCGATCGCGCTTCCGCTGCTGCGGCTGTTGAGCGATCGGACATTGGCAGAGCAAATGGGGCAAGCCGGACGACAACGCGCCTTAACGCACTTTAGCGAAACGCAGCGCACCGAGCGCTTTATCGACATCTATCAGCAAATTCAAGCTAAATATCCGACCCGCATTTCCCACTCTTCCGAGGCTCTGGCGTAAGTAGATGAGTATTCGAGAGCAGGCAATTAGAGGCGCTTTTTGGTCTGCTTTACAGAATTGGGGCAGTCAGGCGGGATCGCTAATTGTCTTTTTTCTGCTAGCACGGCTGCTAAAACCCGAAATGTTTGGGCTGGTTGCGATGGCAAATATTTTCCTTGCCTTGCTACAAATCTTCTTACAGCAGGGATTTGCCCAAAGCTTAATTCAGCGGAAAGATCTAGAGGCTGAGCATATTGATACTGCTTTTTGGACGAGTCTGGCGATCGGTCTTAGCTTATTTCTAATGAGCTGTACGGGAGCCTATGGAGTGGCAGCGGGATTTCATCAGCCGCTGCTTATCCCGATCTTACAAGCGCTCTCTTTACTGTTTTTGATCACAGCCTGTGGCAATGTGCAGCAAGCCTTGCTAGAACGTGCCCTTAACTTTAAGGCGACAGCCACCCGTGTGCTCAGTGGTACGATCGCTGGAGGCGCCATTGGTATTGCTATGGCGCTATATGGCTTCGGCGTTTGGAGTCTCGTTGCCCAGCAGATCGCTCAAGAGCTAGTTGGTGTTGTTTTATTGCGCGTTAGGTTACTACTCGATCGCCATACCCGCATTCGGCAGCAAGTTCAACGAAGTCAATCATTCACTCAATCATCTTTATCGCAAGGTACTGTTCCATCCTCTAGTTGAGCCACTCACATCCACCTACTCACGAGTGAGGTTATATCTATGCATTTATATGCCCAAACCAATATTCAACTTTTCAACCAGCTACATCAATTAGGTTATTCGCACGTTGAACTTGAGAGCATCTCCAATGCCTACAAGCTTGCCGTGCAGCTATTCACTGGACGGTTTCGCCCCTCTGGTAAAACCTTTATTGCCCATCTAGTCGGTACAGCTAGCGTTCTCGCACAGCTTCGAGTGTCTTACAAATTAGTTGTTGCAGGACTCTTGCACGCTGCCTACTCTCACGGCGATTTTGGTGCAGGTCAAACAGGCCGCTCAAAGGCGAAACAGAAGCAGGTTGTGCAGGCAATTGGTCAAGAAATTGAAGAATATATTGCCAGATACACCGCTTTACAGTGGAATATGGCAATTATTCCTATTATTCATCAGCAAATTGATATTCTGGATGACATTGGGCGCGATGTTTTGCTAGTTCGTCTAGCAAATGAACTGGAAGAGCGGTTGGATCTGGGCATTCTCTACTGCGGAGACTCTAAATCCCAGAGATACGCAGAGCGCGATCGTCACTTGTCTGAGATGGCAGAGAAGCTGGGTTATCCAACATTAGCAGCGGAATTTGAAACCGTATTTAAAGAAATTGCCGCGGCTGAACTTGCTAGGGAAATTTGCAATCCGACTAAGCAGGAATATTCGACGCTAGTGACTCCAAATTCTTGTCAAAGAAAATTGCCTATTCTCTTTCAACAAGCAACTGCTTACCAAATTTATCACTTGAAAGCTTTAGCCACACATCTTCTCCATCTCGATTAGGTAGAGGAAGCAAAGCCATCAAACTCTGGTTCTCAGGGTGGGAGACAAAAGGTCAAGGTTCTACCTTAAGGGTGAATTGCTAGTTTCAGCTAACTCGATCAGGACTGTCAAACTTCTGTAATGACTATCAAAGCACAAACAATTCAGGGAGTTGTCTGGTCTGCAATCCAAAATTGGGGAAGTCAAATTGGCTCTCTAGTGGTCTTTATTGTTCTGGCTCGGTTACTTGAACCCGCGACTTTTGGTTTAGCTGCGTTAGCAAATGTGGTTCTCGCTTTTATGCAAGTGTTTCTGGAGCAAGGTTTTACCCAAGCGCTAATTCAGCGAAAAGAACTAGAGCCAGAGCATTTAGACACTGCTTTCTGGACAAGCCTCATTAGCGGCATCTTGTTAACGGTGGCAGTATTTACTTTGGCAATTCCAGTTGCAAATGGCTTTCAGCAACCTCAACTTGCTCCTATTTTGCAGTGGCTCTCTGTTGTCTTTGTCATTACTTCGCTAAGCAGAGTGCAGCAAGCCGTTCTGGAACGTCAGTTCGCTTATAAAGAGATCGCCACCCGTTCATTACTCGGAACCTTGGCAGGAGGCATAACTGGAGTTCTGATGGCTTACAGTGGCTGGGGTGTTTGGAGCTTGGTTGGTCAGCAATTAGTGCAGGAATTAGTTGGCACATTGGTGCTTTGGCGAGTCAGCGATTGGCGACCACAATTCAAGTTCTCTGTCAGGCATTTCAAAGATTTATTTAACTTCGGTATCAATATTCTGGCATTTAATTTTCTAGGATTTTTGAATAGCCGAGCAGATGAATTTCTGATTGGTATTTTCTTAGGATCAACTGCGTTTGGCTTTTACAGTGTTGCCTATCGCATCCTGGCGGTGATGACTCAAGTTCTAGTCAGTACGACCAACCAGGTAGCGCTTCCTGCTTTCTCTCGTTTACAAGAAGATCCTGAGCGATTTCGACGAGCATTTTATACGGCTACCCAAATCACTAGCGCGATCGCATTTCCTACTTTTTTAGGAGTTGTAGTCTTAGCCCCTGAAATTGTGGTGACTTGCTTTGGAAAACAGTGGATGCCCTCTGTTCCAGTCATGCAAGTTCTCTCGGTAGTTGGAATTCTAAGGTCTGTTACTTATTTCAAAGGCTCAATTTTTATGGCGCTAGGTAAACCACAGTGGCGATTATATTTTGGTTTGCTGAGTGCTGGATTAAATGTTGTTGGGTTTGCGATCGCAGTGCGCTGGGGCATAGTTGCCGTTGCTTATGCTTATCTAGCTCGGGCTTTTATCTTGTTTCCGATTACTCAAAGGGCTGTTAGCAAGCTCCTTCAGACTTCGCTACTCCAATATTTGCGACAGTTTATCACTCCACTCATTTGCTCTCTCACAATGTCTGGAATCATTTTGCTTGCCAAACAATTGCTAGATAGTTCGATAAATTCACAGAGTTTATTAGTGTTCTGTATTGTACTTGGCGTGCTCGTGTATGTGATAGCCGTTCGCTTGTTTGCACCAAAATTATTTCAACAGATACTTGAACTTGCACATCTTGCTTCATCCCAAAAAAGGAGCCAAAGTCGTTAGTTTAAGAAAACTATAGTTTAAGAAAAACTATCTCTCAGCCAAACATTTATGACACAAAATATGATTCAAGAACCGCTACTCTTTTCCATTGTCATTCCTACCTATAACCGTCCCGATCGCCTGCACAAATGCCTCGAAGCAATTTCACAACTTAACTACTCTCGCGAGAATTTTGAAGTGATTGTGGTCGATGATGGTAGCAAAATACCGCTTGTTTCAGTGATTGAACCCTTGCAAGCGGTGCTGAATCTAACGCTTTTGCGGCAGGCAAACGCAGGTCCTGCCAGTGCCCGTAACGCCGGGGCGGCGATCGCCCAGGGAAAATTCATCGTTTTCACAGATGATGATTGTATCCCTACTTCTGATTGGCTAGCTGCCCTTGAGGTTCAGTTTCAATTGACCCCTGATGCGCTGGTGGGCGGAAAAACGCTCAACGCACTGCCAGAAAATTTGTACTCAACAGCTAGCCAGCTTTTGATTGATTATCTCTATGGCTACTACAACGCTGAGGCGACAGCCAGCTTTTTTGCCTCGAATAACTTTGCGCTATCTACGGCTACCTTTCAGTTGCTCAAGGGGTTTGACACAACATTTCCGCTAGCCGCAGGTGAAGATCGTGAGTTCTGCGATCGCTGGCTGCACCAAGGCTATCAGATGGTTTACGCACCACAGGTCAAGGTATACCATGCCCATCAATTAACTTTCAAGACATTTTGGCGGCAGCATTTCAACTATGGTCGAGGAGCATTCTGCTTTCACCAAGTGCGTACCCAGCGAATTCATGACCGTATCCAAATTGAACCCATTTCGTTCTACTTTAATCTTCTTACTTATCCACTTACACAGTCCTCTTCTCAGTCAGGCATCCTACTAGCTTTATTGCTCTTTCTATCTCAAGTGGCAAACGTAGCGGGATTCTTCAGAGAACGTATAAAGCCAGCCTCCTTCAAAAATTCATCCTTATCGCCTGCTTCACTCTCTTAAGGCAGAAATATAGCCCATAATTATCGGGCTTAGGACATTTTTGAGGGCGCGCGGAGCGCGCCCTCAAAAATGTCCCCGTCCTGACTGCTGTGAATGCAGCCATAACCTTTCGCAGTTGGAGGAAAGAAAAAGTAGCCCATTAAAAGTTTTTGAGCAATCAGACGATCAGCCCGTCTTTGACGTGAATCGTGCGATGGGTTTGAGCTGCGATATCTGGCTCATGTGTGACGATGACGATCGTGATTCCCTGACGGTTTAAATCGCTGAGCAGCTCCATCACTTCGGCAGAAGTTTGGGTATCCAAAGCTCCGGTAGGTTCATCTGCCAAGACTAGCGCGGGACGATTCACCAAGGCACGGGCGATCGCTACTCGCTGCTGCTGACCTCCCGAAAGCTGGCTAGGTCGATTGGAAAGGCGATCGCCCAACCCGACGCGGGTCAGAGCCTCGATCGCCCGCTGGCGACGTTTGGGTTTAGGAATGTTGGCGTAGATCATCGGCAGCATGACGTTTTCGAGCGCCGTGGAGCGAGACAGTAGGTTGAACTGCTGAAACACAAAGCCAATCCGACGATTGCGGATATAGGCGAGTTCGTCTTGGGTCAGTCCGCTGAGGTTATAGCCTTCTAGCACATAGAGTCCTGACGTGGGGCGATCTAGTCCACCCAGGATATTCATCAGCGTCGATTTTCCGGAACCCGACATACCCATAATGGCGACATATTCTCCTTCTTCGATCGCCAAATCAATGCCCTTTAGTACGGGAACATCAATTTCTCCCAATCGGTAAGTTTTGCGGATTTCTTCCATCCAGATCATGGTAGCCATATCAATCGCTCCTGAGGGCGGCGATCGGATCAAGTCTGGCAGCATTACGTGCCGGAATTACACCTGCAATGATGCCGATCACAAACGATAGACCGAATCCCAGCACGATTGACCAGAGAGAAACCACAAAGGGAAACTTGAAGATCAAAGCGGTGACAAATCCAATAGCAATTCCTAGCCCAATGCCGATCGCCCCGCCGATAATCGAAATCACGGCTGCCTCGGTCAGAAATTGGCTCAAGACTGCGGTGTTGGTGGCCCCGATCGCCTTGCGAATGCCGATTTCGCGGGTGCGTTCTACCACTGATACAAGCATGATATTGGCAATACCAATGCCGCCCACAACGAGGGAGATAGCAGCGATCGCCACCACCATAATCGTGAACATCCCCACGACGTTTGTCAGCGTGCTAATCACATCAGATTGGTTGGTTAGTCTAAAATCATCGGCAGCGGGCGGAAATATTTTGTGGCGGACGCGCAGCAAATTTGTGATTTGAAACTGGGCGGCATTCATGGGGTCAGGATTGCTCTGATCTTCAGCTTTGACTTTCACATAGATGCCTCGGACAGCAATTCCGGCAAGGGCGTTGTTTCCCACCAGCCGCGCCGACATGTTAGTCAGCGGAATATAGACCTGCTCATCAAGATTAAACGGCCCTTGAGAGCCTTTCGGCTCCATGACGCCAATCACGTCATAGCTCTCTCCCTGAATCCGGATTCTTGCCCCGGTTACAACGCTGCCTGTGCCCAGCAGCTCGTCGCGAGCGGTAGGGCCAATAACGGCTAATGGCTTGGCGGCGGTTATCTCTTCGGGCGTGAAAAATCGCCCTTCCTGGGGATGTGTGTTTCTCACATCTGCGTAGTTTGCGTCGGTGCCGATGATGGTGGTAGAAATATTTTGCTGATCAGAAACCACCTGCGCCGTCTGTTGCAGATACGCCGAAACCAACTGAGTTGACGAAACCTGGCTCTGAATCGCCTGGGCATCGTCCCAGGTTAAGGTTGAGGCGGAACCGCCCCCTTGACTGACGTTGCCGCTCCGAGCTGCACCCGCCTGCACCTGCAAGATATCGGTTCCTAAGCCTTGAAGCTGCTGCTCCGTTGCCTTTTGTACCCCTTGACCGATCGAGGTAATCGCAATCACCGCCGTAATGCCGATAATAATCCCCAGCATGGTCAGCAACGTGCGGAGTTTGTTGCTCCATAACGCCTCAGCCGCCATAGAAAGAATTTCGGCGATCGACACAGGCTGGAGATGAATCACCGGGGCAGATCTGACTTGAGCTTTTGTTTTCACTGCCTCCGTCCTCCGCCTGGATTGAGTCCCGGCAAAGACAATCGATTGCCGCCCGACGAAGCAGGTGCTGAGGACGAAGCGGGCGCGCTAATCAGGATTTGCTGATTGTCCTCTAGTCCAGACTGAACTTCAGTTTGGTTGCCTACCGTAGTGCCCGTTTTAATGGGCGTGAATTGCGATTTTCCCTCGTTCACCACCAACACTCCCTCTCCCGCTTGCTGCCGGACGATCGCCACGGTGGGAATCGTCAAAACATTGGTCAGTTCACCCGCTTTAAACTCCACATCTACATTCATGCCGGGACGCAGGAGACGCTGAGTGTCTGAGAGAATGTCCACTTTCACCTCAAAACTGGTGACGTTGCTGGTCACGGTTGCCTCTGCCGCAACTTGTGCCACGCGTCCAGTAAAAGTTTGGTCGAGATAGGCATCGGCTTTCAGGCTAACGGGCTGCCCAACTTTGATTCGGGCGATATCTGTTTCAGCCACCTTTGCCACGACTTGATAGGTGGAGGCGAGAGACAGGATAGAGGAAGAAGTTGCAGAGGAGGTGTCGCTGGCGGATGTGGTGGGCGCAACAAAGTCACCTGGATCGGCATAGCGCTTGGTAATGGTGCCGCTGAAAGGTGCACGGATGATGGCATCGTCAATTTGAGTTTCGATCGTCTTGAGATTTCCCTCTGCCTGAGTTACTTCTGCCCGCGCCGCATCAATATCTTCTTGGCGGCTTCCGGCTTGCGACAGACCTGTAACCTGCTGAGCTTGTTCTACAGCAGCTTGCGCGGTGTCTCGCGTGGTGCGAACTGTATCGAGTGCCTGAGCGGCGATCGCTCCTTCGTTATAGAGCTGCTGGTTGCGCCGCAAATCCGACTCTGCCTGACGCAGACTTGCCTCTGCACTCTTGAGTTGCGCTTGCGATTGAGCGACCTCTTGGGGACGATTGCCAGCGATCGTCTTTTGCAGATTGGCCTGAGCCGACGCAAGCTGCCCCTGAGCGGAGAGAAGCTGTCCTTGCAGGTCAGAATCATCCATATAGGCGAGGATTTGCCCTGATGCTGCCATGTCCCCTTCTTCGACAATGATGCTCTTGACCCGTCCTGAGTTTTTGGGGCTGACGTTGGTGGATTGCTTGGGTCGCACCGTGCCATTGGCGGAAATCGTGATGGGTAAGGTCGATCGCTTCACGGCGACTGTCTGCATTTGCCGCCTAGCTTCCTGCCGTGAAGCAGTGGTCATCTGACGGTAAACCAGGTATCCGCCTCCTGCCAGCAAGCCCAGAGCCAGTAGCCCAACCAGCCAGCGGGTTAGCCGCTTATTCTTTACCAATGGCATCAATGCTGTTCGGGGAGGCGAATCAAGTTTCATACTCGCTGTTGTATTGGATGACGAAACTGCTGTTTACGAGACCATTGTAGTGAGGGGGCAAGAAATTGTTTTGGGCTGGATAGAAGTGCCTCGCCCAAAACAAGCTAGGATTTTCGACTTGACTCAGGGTAGATGTCCCTGCCTACAAAATCAGATTAGCGACCATCAGGCTGGCTTGAAGGCTGCCCAGTAGTCTAGTTGCCAGGACGATCGCCAGGACGATCGCCAGCCGGACGAGCTGGAATCCCAAGCGCCTGAATGAGCTGATCTTCAGTCACGCCAAGCTTAGTCGCTGCACCCGCAATATCTAGCCGTCCTCGACGACCTTGAGGGCCTTCTGTCGGAGGACGATCAGGCATTCCTAGGGCAGCCTTGAGTTGCTCTTTTGTAACTCCCAACTCTGTTGCCGCAGCTTGCAAATCAGGACGATTCCGGGGACGTGAGGGTTCGCCAGTCTGAGGATCGATCGTGAGTCCAAGCGCCTGAGTCAACTGCTCCTCACTCACGCCAAGCTGGGTTGCAGCTTCTTGGAAACTGGGTCGCGCCGGACGGCTGCCTTCTGGACGATTTTCTGGGCGATTTTCTGGGCGATCGCCTTCAGGGGGTCGAGCGGGCACTCCCAAGGCTTCTTTCAACTCTGCCTCGGTAGTTCCAAGCTGAGCCGCTGCCGCAGAAAAGTCAATACGGCGGCGCTCTTTTCTCATCTGTCCTTGAGCGGGGTCTTCAGGGGAAGCCTGTACTAGCAGATTTGGGCTGAGGGCAGTTTTGGCAGATACGGTAGCAGATACAGTCCAGCCGAGCGCCCCAACAATCACTAGAGAAGTGATAGAGAGCATCCACAGACGCTGAATTTTCATAGCTTTCATTCCTTTCCTAAGCAAGTTAATGTGGTCTATACCCTGAATTAAATGCGTTGAAAATGATCTTTGGCGACCCGTCTGAATTACAGTTTTGTAATTCGATTCCGCCATTGTCAGACCTACAATGGAGCAGTGGATACAATGCACGTTCTGTTTGTGGAAGATGAGTCCAAGATTGCCAGCTTCGTCCAAGTTGGATTGAGGGAGCAAGGGTTCGTCGTTGACTATTGCGACAATGGTGACGAAGCCTATGCCAAGGCGATCGCCCATGAGTATGATGTGCTGTTGCTGGATATTATGGTTCCTGGTAGAGATGGGCTGTCTATCCTCAAGCATTTGCGGCGATCGGGAAAAAATACGCCCGTGATTTTGTTGACGGCACGCAATGAGCTGGACGATCGGCTAGAAGGGCTGAATCTGGGAGCCGATGATTACATGGCTAAGCCGTTTTTTGTCGAAGAACTGGTAGCCCGAATTCATGCGGTAGTGCGACGAAGTGCGGGCGATCGCCAAAACTTTCTCTCGGTGGGATTACTAAAACTCGATCGAATTACCCGTGAAGTGACTTGTAATCAACAGCTGGTTGAGCTGACGACACGAGAGTTTAATTTGTTGGAATATCTTATGCGTTCTCCTGGGCGTGTATTTACTCGGACTCAAATCTTAGAGCATGTCTGGGGCTATGATTTCAATCCCAATACCAACGTTGTAGATGTGTGCATTCAGCGAATCCGCAAGAAAGTTGATTCAGGAGATGAATTAAGCTGGATTGAGAGTGTACGCGGAGTTGGATATCGCTTTCGCAAGTCGGAGTCAGCATGATTCGCTCATTTCGGCTCCGAATTGCCTTGTTCTCGGTGGCTTTGGCGGGGAGTGCTCTAGTAGGTTTTGGCATTATTGCTTGGAGGCTGATTTATGTTGCCGAAGTTAGCCGCCTGGATGCCAAACTAGAAAGTCAGGCGAAGCGGGCTACCCGTCCTCGATCGCCAGAGGAATGGCAGGCTTTTGGCGCTTCGCTATCGCTAGAGCTAGGAGCCGATGCTGACACGCCGACTGCAGTATTAGTCAAGAATAGTCAGGGTGAGGTACTTTATCAGTCTGGGCAAGAGTTTGCAGAAATAAATTTGCAAAATTTCTTTCCTCCTTTACTCATTCCCCCAGTCTCGCCGGATGAGAACGATCTAGCTCTGGGAACAGAAAAATCTCCGAGAAATCTCGATCGCTCTTTTTCTGTAATGGGCGGCATGTTTCCCAATCCTCGCATTCAAACTCAGCGCACGGCTACCGGAGATTGGCGGATTGGAGCAGTAAGCACTCCTCGTGCTCAGGCGGCGATCGCTATTAGTCTTCAGGCGATTGACCAAGAAATGGATGTGATTCGCAACATCTTTCTGGTTGCTATTTCTGGAACTCTGCTACTGGTCGCGGGAGGAGCCTGGGGATTGTCAGGTAGAGCATTGCGTCCTATTCGTAGATTAACAGCAGCGATTCAGCAAGTGACCGTTGCCGGACTCGATCAGCAGATCCATCTGGGGGCTACTGATGTTGAGTTCGTAGAGTTAATTCAAGTCTTTAATCAAATGTTAGAGCGGCTAGAACGGAGCTTCAAGCAGGCTTCTCGGTTTAGCGCAGATGCAGCACATGAGCTTAAAACACCGCTTGCTATTTTGCAGGGAGAATTAGAACAGGCGCTCTATCATGCTGAACCAGGCTCGGAAGTTCAGCAAAACCTTAGCAATTTACTGGATGAAGTTCGTCGCCTGAGCGGCATTGTGCGCAAGCTGCTGCTGCTATCGCTTGCTGATGCTGGACAGATGAGCCTGCATAAGGTTGAGGTCAACCTGTCAGAGCTGCTAGCCGTGATTGTTGAAGATATGGAGCTACTGGCACCCCATCTGACGCTAGAGGCCGATGTGGCCAGCGATTTGTGGGTGTGGGGCGATCGCGATCTTTTGACTCAAGTGTTGCAAAATTTGGTGAGCAATGCCATCAAGTACAATTTGCCTAACGGATGGATACGGATTCAGGCTCGGCAGAGGCTGTCTGTACAGGTGACCATCTCTAATGCGTCTAACACCATGCCCCTGAGCGATCGTCCTCGTATTTTCGATCGCTTCTATCGAGGCGATCCTGCCCGAACTCGCAAAGTAGAGGGAATTGGGCTAGGACTCAGCCTGTCACGGGAAATCGCGCGGGCACACAATGGCGACTTGGTGCTTGACTCAGCGCCAGAGGGACAGACGGCACTGACGCTAAGTTTGCCCAGCCGCTAGTTTGCCAGAAGCGCCCTTTGATTACCAGAAGGGATCAGTAGAGCGCAAAGTCTTCCTATTTTTCCTAAAAGCTGGATTTCAAAGGCGCTCTGCGCCTTTGAAATCCAGCTTTTAGGATTTTGTGGCGCGCGGAGCGCGCCACAAAATCCTAACTTGCGATCTGCTGGGGATGGATAAAGTCAGCCCAATTGGGTAGAAGAGAGCATAAACTTTAGGTAGATCTCATTACCGCTTAGATGCTGTGAATAGTATTTCCCCAGAAAAAATTCTAATCCTAGCAGCAAATCCCAAAAATACGAAGAGATTGCGGTTAGACGAAGAAGCTCACGAAATTGAAGCAGGGCTAGAACGTTCACGGGAGCGCGAACGCTTTGAGGTCAGAACGAAATGGGCTGTCAGCCGTAAAGGCATTCATCGCGCCATTTTGGACTATGAACCCCAAATTATTCACTTTTGTGGACATGGCGAGGGAGAGGAAGGATTGGTCTTTGAAGACGAGACGGGTCAGGCTCAACTCGTAGATGGAGAAGCTCTGGCAGATTTATTTGAACTCCTAACAAGCTGCATCAGGATTGAGTGCGTCTTACTGAATGCCTGTTACTCAGAACAACAGGCAAGAGCGATCGCTCAGCATGTCAAGTATGTCATTGGCATGAGCCAAGCCATTAGTGATAGAGCAGCTATAGAATTCGTTGTCGGGTTTTATGATGGATTAGGGGCTGGGAAATCAATTGAGTTTTCGTACAAATTAGGTCGGAGTGCAATTCGACGGGCTAAAACTCCAGAACATTTAATTCCTATCCTATTACAAAGACCTTCATCTTTAATATTTGAGCAAAGAGTATTTGAGCAAAGTTCTCCTAAACCTTCTCCAGAACCTTTTGTTCCAATCGAACAAGCCCAGGATATACCCTCTGTTACTTCAGACGTTCCACAGCTACAGTTGACCTCCCCAGATCTAGAAACTGCATCTGCTACGCCTTTACAGCCAGCACAAAGCATCCAACGGTGGCAAAGGAGATGGAAAAGGATACGACGTTATCCATTAGCCTACGTACTATTGTCTGGTATGGTAATCGCCGTGATGATTGTCGCTATGGGAACCATGACCCCTCCGCAACTCTCTAACATCGATTTCCCTTCGGGGACATTCAAGTATACCGGAACCTCTACCTGGTCTTCATTGCGTTGTGAAGGAAGTGGCGTTGGAATTGATACTCAGTTTGATTTTCTTGCCACTAATTCTTTTAATCCTACCTTCACCCTGCCTAGCGATCTTAACTTAGAAGGAAAGCGGGTTAATTCTCTCACTGCCATTGAGTTATTGGTCAGCCATGAGAAAGATATTGCGTTTGCAGTATCTTCGCTTCCTCTTGCCGAGGCTTTGACGGATGAACAAAAAGAAAACGCGAGGGGAAAAGGATTTATTCTTGAAGAGTATCCAGTGGCACAAGATGTTACCGCGATCGCTGTTCATCCCGATCTAGATCTTAGAATGTTTGGTGGACTCAACCTAGCCGATTTGAGAAAAATTTATACCAGCGATAAACAGCTAAATTGGCAAGATTTTAGAGGCTCTCAAGTAGAGAATATAGCTATTATTCCCTTCATCAATAAAGCAGAAGAAGAGGCGGCTAATCAAGGCAAAGCTTATGCCTTCCAGAAATATGTTTTGCAGGGTCAACCGTTTGGTTCGACGGTTCAATCTGTTGATAATAGCGAGCTTGGAAGACAAAAAGTCAGTGAAACTCCTGGTGGAATATATCTTGCCCCCTCTGCGTTAATTTACAACTATTTCACTCAGGACACATCTACAGTAAAACCCATGCCCATTGCTGAAGCGGGTGACAAACCCGTTCTTCCGTTTGCCATCACCTTTAAGCCTAGAGAAATCTGTAAAAACGAAACTAGCGCTTATTCACCTGTGTCGGTGAACTCTGCATACCCTCAAGATCTTCAGCATGAAACGGTGTCCATAGTGGTAAAACGTTACTACGGGAATCAGGTTGAAGAATGGCAAAAAGAGCATGAGAAAGCAGGGCAAGCCTATGCTAAAACTTTGAAGACTAAGGAAGGACAAGATTTATTGATGCGTATGGGGTTTAGACCTTTGTAGCGATCGATAGCAGCGGGTAAAGCTCCATGTGCGCGGGTTTCGGGCGATCGATACCTGGAGTCCACTCTTACCGACCCCTGACCCTCTGAAACTTATGGCGATCAGCACTCACTATCACCCAACTAAAACGACCCTATACTGGTTATGGCGTTGCCTAAAGTCCTCCCCCATTTATGCTAGAAATTACCAAACGCACCGCCATCCCTCCCAGTGAAATCGAGCTAAGTGCCATTCGTTCGCAGGGCGCAGGGGGGCAAAACGTCAACAAAGTTGCTACTGCCATTCACCTGCGTTTCGATATCAATGCCTCTTCCCTTTCTCCCCTCTACAAAGAGCGCCTGCTCAACCTGGGTGATAGCCGCATCACCAAAGATGGCGTTATTGTCATCAAAGCCCAACAGCATCGCACCCAAGAGCAAAATAAAGAAGATGCGCTCATCCGCCTCCAACAGTTGCTCCAAAGCGTGACAGTCATCCCTAAAAACCGCAAACCTACGAAGCCTTCGCGCAGTGCCAAGCAAAAGCGGCTCGACAGTAAAGCCAAACGGGGGCAGATCAAAACGCTCCGAGGCGATGTCAAGGAGTAAAGCCTCTGAGATTTAACTCTGAGATTTAACCATTTGAATCTCAAACCCCTCGGTTGAATAGTTGGCAGAACAGAACGACCCAGATGGTTTAATGGGGTATTTTTCCCGTTCTCCTCAAGCCATGACGATCGCTCAGCCAGCCTAGACTTGACATTCTAAAATGGCTCAAGTTCAAGAGGCTACTTGAAGCCTAAACGAAGATATCGAGGGGCAAAAAGGCAGAAACCACGAAGTTCGGTACGTCTACCATCTCGCTGACCTTCAAGTCAACCGCGACACTGCAAATCGCGTAAGCCTCCTGCGGAGTGAACCCTCGCTGATCCACAAGATGATCAATCATATTCAGCAGCGCATTGCGGGCGGCAACGGTCAGATCCTCAGAATAGTTGACTCCTTCGCGCGTGTAGGACTGCCCAGTCGTGGCAAAGAATCGCTGTGGAACCGCCATTTGCGGAGTCGTGAAGTAGTCGTTGCGGTAAAACTGGGTGTCTCGAATTCCCAGACGCTCAGCTTCCCCTTTAATCACCTGAAACGAGGCATAGAACGTTGCACCCATTTCTACGGCTGTGCCGCAGGTTTCACAATCGCCTTGTGCAAAGTGGGCATCTCCAGCCGAGAATAAAGCACCAGGGACATAGACCGGAATCCGGACAGTGGTGCCTGCCGTCAGTTGCTTGATGTCCAGGTTGCCACCTGTTTCGTGGGGGGCGATCGTCCGCATGGCTTGAGTAGCAATTCCCGAATTGGGAACCGCGTTTTTGGCATCGGGCAGCAGGACATTTCCTCCCTTGGCTTTCAGTTCAGCCTCTCTCGCGTAAATCTTGTGCAGCAGATCGTGGGACGGCGCAACACCCATCACCCCCATGAACGCAGCACCCGGAATGCTGACACCCGGCAAGTCCTCTGAGGTTGCTGTCTCGTTGGCGATGTTCCAACGAATAATGTAGGGGTCTGGAAACAAATCTCGCAAGAAGCCAAAGCCTGGGACTTGCAAGGTGTAGCCGAAGGGTTGGGGATCAATCTGACGAACGGTGACTTCTAGAATATCTCCCGGTTCTGCGCCTTTGACATAAACAGGCCCCGTGAGGGGATGCACCAATCCCAAATTCAACCGCCCGACCGCTTCGTGAGTCGTATCGGGTTTGATCTGTCCATCGAAGGCATCGAGCGTTTCCATGCCAATCACCTGACCCGGCTCAACTTCAACTTTGGGTTCAATCTCAGGGTGCCAGCGGTTGTGTCCGACATGGGACTGGTCACAGAGCGGCTTAGCGCGATCGACTGAGAGAAAAGCACTCGCTTCCATTGAATTTCGCCCCTTCGAGAAGAATGTCAAAAATCTACTGCCAATCAACGGCTGTGGCTGTGGCGAATTTGACAGCTTGTTTGTGTTTGTCGAGGTGCAATCAAGGACATTTGGGGTGGGGCGCGAAGCGCCCCACCCCAAATGTCCTAAGCAAACTGGTGACAGCCACATAGCTCTACTCCCCATCTTGGTAAAGAAGCCAAAAAGCTAGAGACAAAAAAAGCCCAGTTCTGATAGCTTGCAGAAACCTGGGCAGAGTAAGGCTTGAAATATTGCGATCGCAATTAAACGTTTTGATAGTGCAGTTCTTCTAACCACACACGTAATTCCTGAACAGAGACTTGCTTGATCGATTCTCTTGTCGTGGGATCATAAGCATTCCAGGTCACTTTACCAGCGTCTTGAATTTGCCACACACGAGGTTCGGAAGAGGGATTGAGGTAGGCAAGTGTCCTTTGCCAGAAGTTATTCAGATGATCAATTAGAC